>NZ_JRXI01000149.1:0-11955 GCF_000813645.1 Neochlamydia sp. TUME1
CAAACCACTATAAATGCTTATTTATCGCCCAATTGCCTGCTACCTGGCCAATAAGGTCAATTCTCTCTAAATGAGGGATGCCTTGTATATTTATATTCATCATGCCTTTTAAGGGAACCATTTGTGTAGGCTTTGAAAAGTAATTAGCCCCTTGAAAGATAGCCGCATCCTTAAAAGCCAAGCTTTTATTAAATATAGGATTGCATCAAGAACTGCTTAAAAGTCTATAATTTATACTTTTTAATTTAAATTTTAAAAAGATCGTAGCTGCTTCACCTATTGAATTCCTATGGCTTTTTTTTGTAAAATTTAACGTATCCCCATCCCCCTCTTTAATTTAAGGTCAATAAAATACCCCCTTCAAAATACAAGAAAAAAATAATAAACATATTGAAAAGCCAAAATTTCATTTTCTCCATTCTTCTTTTTGCCGGCCTCCCCTTACAACCTTAAGCTCTTTTAATGATTAAAGCTTTGACTTTGATTCATCCATAACAGCCTCTCGGAAAAAATTGGATTATATGCGGGAGAGTCACGCAAAGCGGCAGCCTCTAGCTTAGCTTTCCGGTCTATTAATTCCCAGCGGCTATAAAAAAGATAACTATTCCTAAAAGTTCGAGCTTTTCTTAGAAACAAGCTAATATATAAGGGTTTGTCTTTGAAATGCTGGTGATGATGTCTTTTCCACAATGTCTCTTCATCTCCTATTCTTCTCCAGCGTTTACATACTTGCTGAGCATCCACAAGCTCTTGGGGGGAGAGAAAAGAAAAAATATGCACAATCAATTCTTCTGGTATCGTTTTTATTGAGGGAGGGGCCTCAGTAATAAGACGCCAAGGGTGCAGATCTATACAATTAAAAGGATTAAAGTTAAAAAAAAAGCATCCCATTATAATGACTCCTTAATTAATAGAGTTAAAAACATTCTCAACGCAAATTGTCTTTTTAAGTTAAAAAAAATTTAGCAAACAACAATATTACCTATCTACTATAATTATTCATGCCAACATGGTAAGCGATCGCAGGATAGATAGGGCTTTAGAGGAGATTTTATGGAGCACCTACACCGCCAAAAATACTCCTAAATAGCTATTTTTTCTATTTGCTAAGCTTTTTGATTTGCATTTATTGCTTAGCATCAAAGGCTTAGTTAGCCTGTACGGGTGGCCGCTTACCATTTTCTACCTTTTGCCTTTCAATAGTTTATGCAAGATGTTATGAAGAATGGACTTAATGACTACTTAGCGAATAATCATCTAAAAATTTATCAGAAGACCTTAAGGACATAACATGTTTATCAGTTATAACAAAGTAAGAATGCATGACACGGATATGGCAGGTATCCTTTATTTCGCTAAGCAATTTCGCTTTGTACATGATGCGCTAGAAGATCTAATGGACCAGGAAGGAATTACTTTAGATCACCTTTTCCACCATTCCTCGTTCGCTTTCGTAGTTGTACATGCTGAAGCAGACTACCTAAAGCCGGTTAAAGTAGGAGATGCATTAGAGGTGCATGTTGAAGTTATTCATCTAGGAACAACCTCCTTTTCTTTTGCTTACAAAATTTTCAGGAAAGTAGACCATCTGCTGATCGGTAAAGCCAAAACTGTACACGTTTGCCTGGATACTCAGACCCGCTCAAAAATAACACTTCCCGACGAACTAAAAAATATATTTAAGAAATATCAGCCTATTCAGCAAAAAACTTAGCTTTTCTCTTTTAAAAAGTCGTATGAGCGCCTGAATAATAGCCTTAATTTCCAACCTCTCCTTATTTTGGATGAGGCAAAAATGAAAAGTTTTTTGGCGTATTTTTTAGCTTATACGCTTTAAAGAAACCTAGTCTACATATCCAACCCTCTGAAAGCTTTCTTGATAGTTAAAAAGAGGACTCTTATAAAGTATGGGGCTGCATAATAAATAACTCAAAAGCGTCTTCCTATAAATTTGTTTGTTCTTGCCTAACCATAGGTTTTAAATCTTTTTGAAGCTTGTGGCTAGCATACCTAAGTGCCCGGCTGTCTTGCTGAACGGCCGCAAGAACAATTTCCTCATGGTTCCGCAGTTCTTCACTAGCATACTGAAGCGCCAAACCTTTTTTCTTAAATAGCGCTAAGAACGATTTCCCTATTATTCTGTAGTGCTGCGCTAGCAGCATAATAAAGCGCCGAACCGTTTTGCTGGACAGCCGCAAGAACGATTTCTCTATTATTCTGAAGTGCTGCGCTGCTATACCGAAGCGCCAAACCATTTTAAGGAAAGCAAGGCTGATTATTGTGGGAACCAATAGACAGGTAGGGGAAAAAACATTAATATTTTAACCTTAGCTATGGTATAAAGGAAAAGCCTTTCCTTTGGCGTGGTTTGCAATGAATAAAGCTGGTAATTCTTAGCAGATTAAAATTGAACAGCAGATACATAGGCGAAATTAGAGGATTTCAATCTTTTAAAAGGACTACTTAAAGACTCTACTCAGATTTCCTAGGCAGGTATTCAATATTTCCTACGTTAAGTAAATACTTAATGATGCTAAGCATGCAATAAACATGCCCGAGACAATTTTAAAGAATAAAAATCTAGGCTGCTAAAAAGGACAAGCACATTTAAGGCTAGAAATTTTTTGCCTTTTATGTTAAAAGTTTACTTTTTAATAGGATGTATTGATGAAAAACTTATTCTCACTTTTAAGCTTTTGCTTATCTATAGTTGCTTTTCCTTGTTTACATGGAGATTGCCGAGGCAAGATTGATGTTGCTCCTACTTTCGTCCATCTAGATATTGTGAACTTTGGAAAAACTGTTAAAACCATGGACCTCCCTACTATAAAAATCGACGCTAATGCTCTTGTCTATAAAGGGTTATGCATTAGGCCTGGTTTTATGTATGGATCCAATCGAGGCACCTTGTTAACCACAGGTTGTGGCTTAGGCTTTACTATTCCTTCTCAAAGGTGGTGTTTTACTCCTGCGATTGGTGCTAATTACACTCAGCTTAAGACTAAGATTCCCTTAAAAATCGCAGATTTTAAGTTAATAGCTAAAGAAAAATTTCGCTCTTGGTCCCCCTATATTTCTATCGAAGTTTTTTATAGAATTGCAAAGGGCTGCCGAGTAGGCTTAATGGTACAATATGCCTGGAGTCGCAGTCATACAACCATTAAAAGCATGGGCACAGACAAAAGTAAGAGCAATGCTAAAGGTCCTAGCTATGCACTCCTGATAGAAAAAGACCTTCATGAACACTGGTCACTTAATCTAGGTTTTGCTTACAACATTAGCTTAACACGCGAGAAGCATGGCCTTAGAGGCTATGGCATGAAAACAGGCTTAGCCTACTGGTTTTAGAAGGTAGATTCTAATAAACTTGCTTACTTTGGAAAGTCGGGCGAAACTAAACAACTCACCCGGCTTATAAAGAAATATGCTTAGGTAAGGCTTTATTCTGATGGTAATAGGATACTCCTGCCGACTGAATGATTGCTCCTCCTAGGCATTTTTCGCCTTCATAGAATACAATTGACTGCCGAGGGGTGACGGCACGTTGAGGAACATCAAAGACAACCTTTAACTGCCCGTCTGTTTCTGTCATAATGGTGCAGGCTTGATCTGTCTGCCGATAGCGCACTTTGGCTCTGCAAGCCAAGGGTAAGGTTGACCTTCCATGAGGAGAGACCCAGCTGGCTTCACAAGCGACTAATTCATCACAAAAAAGGGCCGGATGATGAGCCCCCCGTTCAATATAAACCACATTACGCTCTAGATCTTTACCAACAACAAACCAGGGCTCTCCTTGTCCTCCAATCCCCATTCCCCTGCGTTGACCTATGGTATAATAGGCCACTCCATCATGTATACCTATGACTTGCCCTTCAAGAGTTTCAAAGTTTCCAGGCCGATAAGCAATATATTGACTTAAAAATTGTTTAAAATTGCGCTCACCAATAAAGCAGATGCCTGTACTATCTTTTTTAGCAGAAGTAGCTAAACAATGCTCCTGTGCAATTTTTCGAACCTCTGGCTTGTGAAGGTTGCCAACAGGAAAAAGAACTTTAGAAAGCACATGGGATTTAATGGTATATAAAAAATAGCTTTGATCTTTACCAGAGTCTATCCCTTTTGCCAGAATGCTTTCCTCATCATGGGTAAAAGATTGGCAATAATGTCCGGTAGCTAGATAATCAGCGCCTAATGCCAATGCCTTTTCAAACATGACTTTAAACTTGATCTCGCGGTTGCATAAAATGTCAGGATTGGGTGTATATCCTTGCTTAAACTCCTCTAAAAACTGATTGAAAACATTTTCTTTATATTCTTTGACAAAATTAACCGCATAATAAGGAATGCCTATTTGCTCACAAACGCGTACAACATCTTCATATTCATAAGAAGCTTTACAGGTTCCATGCTCATCGGTTTCTTCCCAATTTTTCATAAACATTCCAATTACATGATACCCTTGCTGCTTTAGTAGCAGCGCCGCTACAGACGAGTCTACGCCCCCAGACATTCCTACAACAACAGTTTTTTGCCTATTTGGTATCATCATAGCCTTATCTTATTAATTTTTATGCTTTGCCGGAAAGAGATGTTAAAGTGTTTTTTTCTTTTTCAGACCGGGCAACTAGCACGGCACAGCAAGAGGTCCCAAAAACGTTAACTACTGCTCTACACATATCTAAAAGGCGTTCTACTGCTAATACTAAACCAATAGCATCTACAGGCAATCCTATCGTATGTAAAACCAAGATAGCTCCTACAAGACAAGCTGAAGGTATTCCTGCCATGCCTATAGAAGAGAAAATAATTAAAAGAAAAATAGTCGCAATCGAGCCGAGACTCCAAGTCACACTATAAACCTGGGCGATAAAAAAAACGGTCACACAAATAAATAAGGCCGAAGCTGTAAGATTTAATGAGGTACCTAGCGGCACGGTAAAGCTGCAAATCCTATTCGACACATGGGCACGTTTTTCTAAGCATTCTAAGGTTAAAGGCAGGGTAGCTGCAGAAGAACTAGTAGAAAAAGCTGTTAACAAAGCAGGAGCCATTGCGCGCACATGAGCAAGAGGGCTAACTTTAGCGACAAACTTTAATAGTAGAGGCAAAACAATCCCCGCATAAATAAATAAAGCAATAAAAAATGTTAAAGTAAACCAGGCTACTGAGCGAAAAGTTTCTATTCCTGTAGTAGCTACTACTTTAGCTACAAGACCAAAAACACCGATCGGCAAAGCACGCATAACCAAATGAGTAATTTTCATCATCACCTGAAAGATAGCATTCCAAAAGCCTAGTATAACCTGACTGGGGTAGGGGTCTATAGTAGAGGTAAAATATCCAAACAATAAACTAAAAAAGATGAGCCCTAGCATCTGCCCTTGAGAGGCAGCAGCTAAGATATTAGAAGGTACAAGCTTCAAAAGGAGCTGTTCAATTTTTTGAAAACTTCCGCTTTGCCCTTGAGCATGAAGCTCTACTAATCTGCTTGCTTGTGGATGGCTACTTTTTAACTCTTCTACTGGCTGGCCTATGCCTGGCTTAATGAGCATAACGCAAGCCAATCCAACCACTACAGCTAGCACCATAGTCAAAATAAAATAACTAAAAGTTTTATAGCCTAAGGTCCCTAATGCCCCTTCACTTCCCATACGAGCAGCCCCTACAATGATTGAAGAAGACACTAGAGGTACAACCACTAATGTTAGAGCATTCAGAAATAATTGACCTATTAAGTTATATAGCTGAACGAAAGGCACTCCCCCCAACGCTTTATCTGCTCCCGACCAAAGACCGGCCCCCACAGCTAAAAAAATGGAGGCAAAAACTTTAATCAAAACTTTATTTTTCATATAACTACCCAAGTAAAATAAGAAAATTATAAAGAAAAATTTCTTTTTTCAAAATGAAATAATATAAAGACCGCCTGAATCCAAACCTTTAAAGTCAACCACAAGTTAGCTAAAAATAGAAGCTTTATGCCCACACACTAAGATATCTATCTCCGCAGACAAATTAAAAGGTCGCGCCCTCCTCCCTAGAGAAACAGGAAGATAGGCCCAACCTCTAATAAAAGAGAAGAAAAGTTACTTCTCTGCTTTTTAAGAATAGAGTGGCCAGCTTAATTGAGAAAAATAGCTTTTTATTAGCCCATTTTTTTCTTTTTAATCCATCTTACTTGCCTTTATGCTTTTTAGGTTAAAGGAATCACCATCCTCCCTTGTAATCAATCATAATGAGGCTTTTATAAAAGATAAGCTCAATTCCTGCGGTTAGGCGTTTTTAAGTTCCATTCAAAAGTTTAAATTGTTAAACCAAGAGATTTAGTTTCTTGATAAATTTTTACATAGCTGCAAGGATTGCAAGCTTACTCTTGTTATAGATAGTTAAAAAATTTTAACCAGCATGTTAGGCATGTAAGTGTAGAGAAAAGGCCTTGTATTAGATAATCTACGAGGATAAATGCTAACTCTTTTCCAAAAATTTTCCTAAATTTTTCATGATCTCTTATCAAAGGAGAGATTAACATCAAAAGAGGGAGGTTGATTAATTGTAGAAAAAGCTCTTATAATTTACTCCTATGTTTACCCATATTTTTTTCTTAATTTTAGCTCTCCTGCTAATGAATAGCTTACCAGAGACTTCAGCGCCAGCAGTTCACTCTGCCTGGAGTGCTTTTGGCATATCCTTGCTTCTTTATATAGGGTTATGCAGTACCTTCTTTTTTCAATACCCTTTTTTAAAGAAGTTGTTTAAAAGAAAGCCGAGTTTTATTCTCTTCATTATAAATATAGAATTGTTAGCCTACCTTAGCGTTTATCAATATCTCTTAGATGCTGGCCGTCTATTTCATAGAATTCCCTTCATGCAAAACATGCATTTTCCTAACATTCTGTGGGAACTTAGCCTATATTTAGGAGGGCTAGGACTTTTTTATGCTCTTTCATTTGTGAAGTTTTATTCTTACAGCATTTCGGAGACACGCTTTTATTATGCTCAACGGCAGCTACAGCTATTGATTCCCTTTTTCCTTCCTTTTGTTATTATCACCCTGGTTTTAGACATTTTTAACGCCCTGGTAAGCTCGCAGGTTACTGCAAAAACTCTTGAATGGATGTCTGCCTCTTTCAGTCTCTTCATCGCTATCTTGCTATTCATTTTTCTTCCCTATTTCCTTCAAATAATTTGGAAATGCAAACCCTTACCTGCAGGAACGCTAAATAATCGCTTAACAATGATTTGTCAAAAGTCGGGATTTAAACATGCAGGCATGAAAACATGGACGGTAATGCACGATCAACTGACCGCGGGCATTATGGGAGTCATATCTCCTTTTCGATATGTTATGTTCACAGAGCGACTTTTAAAAGAACTTTCAACGGAAAGTATTGAAGCCATCCTGGCCCATGAAATCGGCCATAATACTCATCGTCATTTATTGTTTTATCCCTTTATTTTAGGTGGTATCATTCCACTTACCGGTCTATTTTTTTATTTTTTTTCTGCCCCGTTGTCCTACATTCTAGCTCAAGAAAAGGCTTGGCCTCTTTCCGTGGCAGGAAATTTTTTCCACACGCTCAAGATTTTTTCTTTTTATGCACTTATTACCTTAAGCTATTTTCGCGGCGTGTTTGGCTTCTTCTCTAGGCTTTTTGAAAGACAGGCAGACTTGCATGTTTTTAAAGTCGGTTTACCTTTGGAATCTATGATTAAAGCTTTAGAAGCTGTAGCCTATGCTAATGGAGACTACGCCACTCCTAACTGGCATCATTACAGTATCAAAGAAAGAGTAGAGTTTTTAAAGTCTTGCCTGCTAAACCCTCTATTAATCGAGCAGCATCATCGTAAAGTAAAAAAAGCTCTTCTAATCTATTTTGCCCTTTTCGCCACTGCTTTAACCTTTCTGCTTTATCTCATGATTAACTTATAGAACCATTCACTAAGCCACGATTTACACCTCAGTGGGAACTTTTATTGAGAGAAAAACCTGAGCAATGGTATAGATCTTTTTAAGTTTCATTCAACGTTTATCCAGAGGTCAATTGATGCCAAACTCTTTCCCTTCCCTGCATGTTTTGCAGGACTATTATAAAAAGCAGGAAAAAAATGCTTTGGAAGAATATTTTACTTTTTTACGTTTTCAAAGTATTAGCTCAGAGATAGGCTATAAATCCCAGATGGAAGCCTGTGCCCAATGGGTGATGAGCTATCTTAAAAGGATGGGTTTCGAGGCTGAAATTTGGCCTACTAAAGGGCATCCTGTCATCTTTGCCTCTTACATGAGGGCAGGCCCCTCCCAGCCCACCTTATTAATTTACAATCATTATGATGTTCAACCTGTTGATCCCCTAGAGGCATGGCACACTCCCCCTTTTGATCCTACTATTCGCCACGGAGAGGTCTATGCACGTGGAGCTCAAGACAATAAAGGACAATGTTTTTACACACTTTTTGCCCTCAAAGCTCTCATGAATATTGATGGAAAATTACCAATTAATGTTAAATTTTGCATCGAAGGAGAAGAAGAATGTGGCAGCTTAGGGCTTTCAGAACTACTGGCCCATAAAAAGAAAGAACTTGAAGCAGACTATCTTGCCATTGTTGACTTAGGACTTCGCCATCCTACAGCTCCTGCAGTTACCTTAGGGGTTAGAGGAATCGTAACCATGGATGTGGAAGTTAAAGGTACTAAGACAGATTTACATTCAGGTTCATATGGAGGAATAGCTTATAATCCCCTGCATGCGCTTGTAGATATTTTATCACAGCTAAGAGATTCAACAGGCTGTATAAGAATTCCTGACTTTTACAAAGATGTGCAGGAGCTTAGCCCAGAGGAAAAACAAAGAATTACTTTTGATTTTGACGAGCAAGAGTATTTTTCTACATTTGGAGCTAAGCCTACGGGAGGAGAAAAAAACTATACACCCCTAGAAAGAAGCTGGCTTAGACCAACAATAGAAATTAATGGAATCTCAGGAGGATATGCAGGAGAAGGCTTTAAAACTGTCATTCCTTCTCAAGCTATAGCTAAGTTATCGTGTCGGTTAGTCCCTCACCAATCTCCTGAGGAGGCTGCTAAAAAAATAGCTAACTTTATTGAACAAAAAGCTCCCGAGGGCGTGGAAGTGAAAGTTCATATCCATGCAGGCGGAGGCAAGGCAGTAAGAGTAGAGCCTTCATCTAAATGTGTACAAGCTTTCGCTAAAGCTTATGAGGAGGTGTATAAAACTTCATGTGCTTTTACATATTCTGGAGGATCGATACCGATCATCCAGCAGCTTTCTGAAGCCAGCCAAAGCGAGGTTGTTCTCATGGGATTGGGCTTGCCTGATGATCAGATTCATGCTCCTAACGAGCATTTTGGAATCGATCGATTAGAAAAAGGTTATTTAATTATTGCACGAACTCTTGAATTTTTAGCCAATTAGGAAGGTAATTATGCATCTAATTAAACGTAGTTTATGGACCCTGGTATGTTTTTCCTTAGTTTTTAGCCAAGGTTCTCTTTTAAGTTCTAAAGAAATCAGTTCAAATGTTCTTTTACAAGACTTTACGCAAATTGCTGACCAAGCAATTCCTGCTGTCGTTTCCATTCAAGTTAAAACAAAAAGCTTTTTTCCTCCGCGCAGCAATTTCTTTAATGAGGAGTTTTTTCAACCTTTTCAGCCTTTTTTTGGTGCTCCTCTTTATCCTGAACCCTTGCCTGAACTAGAAATCAATCAAGGTTCTGGATTTATTGTCTCCTCTGACGGCTATATTATTACTAATAGCCATGTTGTCAACAAAGCTACTGAAATAGAGGTCATCCTGAATGATAAAAGAAGCTTTACTGCTACTATTATTGGACAAGATCCTAGCACCGATGTAGCAGTGTTAAAAATTGATGCGCAAGGTTTACCCTACCTTAAGCTAGCTAACTCGGATGAGATTAAAGTAGGCCAATGGGCTGTGGCTATTGGCGCTCCCCTAGGCTTAGAGGCCAGTTTAACCGTCGGCGTGGTGAGCGCTAAAGGCCGGAATAACCTAGATATTGCTCAAATTGAAGATTTTATTCAAATAGATGCTGCGGTTAATCGGGGTAATTCGGGAGGTCCTCTTCTGAATTTAAAGAGTGAGGTGATTGGCATGAATACAGCCATCATATCAAGAAATGGTAGCGGCCATATGGGTATTGGCTTTGCAATCCCTAGTAATATCATTAAAAATGATTTTGAACAAATTTTAGAAAGCGGAACCATCTCCAATGGTTTTATAGGGGTTGCTTTGCAGATAGTCGACAAAGACCTTGCCAAAGCGTTAGGCTTAGAAAAACCTCAAGGAGCCCTTGTAGCAGAGGTAAGTAAAGATTCACCCGCAGAAAAAGCTGGCATTAAACAAGGTGATGTCATTCTCCAATATAATGATCGTTCATTTAACACTATTGGAGAGCTAAGGAATGCGATTGGCTTGATGAAGCCAGGCAGCAAATTAACTCTTACCATTCAGCGCAAAGATATACCACCTTTTACCCTCACCCTAGAAGTTGGCAGGATGCCTAGCTTAGGAGAAAGAACTCCTAGTTCGACGCAAAAAGAAAACAAATTAGGTCTTGAAGTACAGGAACTTACACCTGAACTTTCCCGCTCTTTAGGATATGGCGATCAAAAAGGCGTAGTGATCTCAAAGATTTTGCCTAATAGCGCCGCTGCATGGACGGGTCTAAAAAAAGGAACCTTAATCTTAAGCCTTGATCAACAGCCTGTTAGCAGCGTGGATCAGTTTAATAAGCTTTTGGATACCCATGATAGCAATAAGCCAGTCCTCCTGCTGGCTAAGCAAGGAAATGCCACACGTTTTATTTCTTTATGGGTAAAATAAGGGAGATAATTAAGTGCGAAGCTATATTTAGCTTCGCACTTCTTCTAAAGACTTAATTTTTCTTTACATCGTATTTTTGAAGTTCTTGTAGTTCTTCTTCTTCCCCATCTAGCTCTGCTTCGCTAGAGTCTAAAGGAATAGCAAAAACATCTGTTGTATCCGGATTGCTATGTAGATTGAAAGGAACTTTTTCCTCTGTAACAGCTGATTGATCGGCTGCAGGTGCAGCTGTAACTAACATAGGTATCATCGTATACAATAAGATAGAAACTAATTTTAATTTCATCGGTTCTTCTCCACAGGGTTTAATTTAGAAACAGCACTTTTATAGCAAATTCTTTCAATTTCGGTAAAGGAAAGCTCTATTTCCTAAAAAAATAGAACTTAAAAAAACTAAAAAGGTAGGAAAAAACCTTCTGGCTATCAGATAAATAACCTCCACAGCGGGCTAAATAGCTTACCTAAATTAAAGGCAGTCTGATCATCTAAGAAAAGATAAAAGCCGGCAAGCAATTGCAGATAAAGAGCTAAGAAGCTAAACTTCTTAGGCCAAAGAGGGAGCTATTTCTTAGGAAAACAGAAAAGCTGCAAGCTAAATTTGATTATTTTCAGACACGGTCACTTTGCAAGCGTTATTTTTTTCTTTTTCTCTTGCTTCCTTTTCCTCTTTAGCTTTTTTCTCGATAAGGAGATTAGCCACTCCCCCCGACCAATAAAGAGTTTTGTCATCAATTTTTTTGATAAGAAAGCCTATTCCTACAATAGCTAGAGGAGTAGCTACTAATAAAGCAACTGCTAGAGGAGAAGCTAAGGTGAGGCCAGCTACGATTGAACCTACCACAGAAAGAAGCGTTAAAGATAAGGTTCCAATCACAATTGCCAAGGCAATAATTTTTTTTTGCTTAAAGTCGGTAAGATATTTTTCTTTGCATATTTGTATGGCTCTAACTGTGGGGTTCTCTTGTTCCTCTATTTTAATAGAGGGAGGTACCCGGGAGGTTGTCCTTACAGAAGGGTGGATCATGGCTCATCCAAGTTTTATTACTCAAAAAGTAATTATAGTTACTACCTTTAAATAAAACAAGTCATATAAAC
>NZ_JRXI01000150.1:0-1365 GCF_000813645.1 Neochlamydia sp. TUME1
ATATAAACTAAAAAAGCTCTTTTTTATATTACTTGCTATAAACAAAAAAACTTAATTTAATTCATTAAGGCAATTTTTTAACAAATTTTGGAAAGCTGAGCAAGAGCGGATAGAATCAAACTCAACTTTAGAAAGAATAGGGGCGGTATAAGGCATCCCATGCCTAATTGCAGATTCTAACCAGCTTACAGCAGGTTTAGCTGCACCTAACTGAGCATAGCTGAGGGCATTGGTAAGAGCTGTTTGGTAGCTAGGGGCCTCGCTAAATATTCGATCACCTAATTGAATGGCTTCTTTCCACTCTTGATTATGATAAGCTAAATCTTGTAATAGCTGCCAAATTGGCAGATGAAATTTATTTTTAAGAGGATAAAGAATTTCATAGGCCTCTTTATACTCTCCTTTTTCACTTAATAAAAGAGCTTCATGGTAGGTGGCCTGCCTATATATCACACCTGATTGCGTCAGGTTTCGAATATTTCTAAATTTCTCGGAGGCCTCTTGCTTTCTGCCTTCCTCTAGGTCTTCTTCTGCAGCTTTTAATAAATTTTTAATCGCATCGTTTTGATCCTGCTCCTGCATAGAGGAAGTACTTTGCCAGGAGCGATAGCTTTCAAAAGCTAAAATTAAAAACATAGATCCTGCCAAAGTGGCCTGGAAAGCAAAAAAGAATAAACCTACACCTGTAGCAATAAGAATACTTAAAAGAGAGGCAATTTTAATTCCTCGTAAGCCTAATAAACCTTCCAAAGCTATACTTAAAAGGCGCCCTCCATCCAAAGGCTGTACAGGCAGCAGATTAATGATTGTCCAAAAGGTATTGACATAGAAACAGATTTCCAAAGCAAAAATTCCTAGATTGGAAGAATGTTCACCCCATCTGTTTAAAAATAGATAAGTGCCCCATGCCAGTGCAAAGCCAAAAAGAGGACCTGCAAGGACAATGATAAATTCTTGCCATAGCTTAAGCTTAGGGCCTGTTCGATAGGTTGCTCCTCCTAAGCCAGCAAGCTCTATAGTAGAACTTTGGCCAAAAGCAAGCGCGGATAAAGCATGCCCATATTCATGCACAATTATGGAAAACGTAATAACGATTACCCATAGAACAGTCTTAATCAAAGCAGCATGGATAGAAGTTATCTCTGAAAAACTGTTTAACCAGCCGATAATCAAAGTTAAAATCCAAAAAAAAGGATAGATACGCAGAGGGATTTTGCCAGGAATAGTAACCATTATTTCTTTTATGCCTTTTGCTTCTTTTTAAGACAGCTTGTTATATTATATTTTTTGAGCTTTCCATCTGTTTTATCTTATCAGCAGCTCTTCCTTTTGTGCCACTAGAATTGTAGTCACCTATTTCTCCTA
>NZ_JRXI01000151.1:0-8136 GCF_000813645.1 Neochlamydia sp. TUME1
TTTCTCCTAGGAGGAGGCCTAATGGGCCAAAAGTTATGGCTACAAATTTGTTTTCCTAAATTTTCATTTATTAGGCAGCCTTTCCCTCGCCATCCCTGCTCCTTTTTCGCTTATTATTATTGGTAGGTCCCTTCTTTCTGACTTTTTTCTGAATAAACCTATAAATTTATAAAAGAGAAAGTAGCAAGAGAAAATGCTTTAGCAGCGATGACTTAAGTTCAGCAAAGAAGGGATATAATTCTTTAAATGTTAAATAAACTGGCAACAAAACTGTCTTCCCTAAGATGGGACCCTTCCTACTTTTCTTGCTCTAATCCTTAAGCTTGCCCTTGCCTCATTTCATCTATTTTACCATTATATCGCCCGTTCTTCCCTTTGCTTAATTAAAGGCAATTACAAGAATGCCTAAGCTAACCGATATTTTTTAAGACTGAAAGGCATGAAGATCTATCATCAGTCTCCTCAACCTCAGATCACTTAACCCATTTTTTCTTTTTATTCTTCAAGCCCTATGTGGTATACTTCTTTTCTACTTAACCTAAGTTACAAAAAACTTTTTATGATTTTAGATTTTTTAAAAGGCAGCTATACTAGATTAAAAAAAGCCTTATCCAAAACAAGTGCTGTATTAGGACATAAGCTTAAGGCCCTTTTTACCAAACCCCTCAATGAGGAAACTTTAGAGCAAATAGAACGTACTTTATATGAAGCGGATTTAGGGGTTAAAATGTCCGCAACTTTAACGGAGAAAATTCGCCAGTTACACATCAGCCATCCTCTTTTAAAACCGGAAGATTTAGTCAAAGAAATCCAACAAGAGATTATCCAAAGTCTTAAGAGCCCTTCCCTTTCTGTCCCAGCTATGGACTCCTCCATCCCTCATGTTATTTTAGTTGTGGGAGTTAATGGGAATGGTAAAACCACTTCAGCTGCTAAGCTCGCCAAGTTCTACCATAGCCAAGGTAAAAAAGTCTTACTCGCCGCAGCTGATACCTTTCGCGCTGCTGCCGTCGAACAGTTGGAGCGGTGGGCGCAGCTCTTAAATATTCACATTGTTAAAGGAGCTGCCAAAAGTGACCCTGCCTCAGTTGCTTTTGATGCGGTAACCGCAGCCAAAGCAAGGGAAGCAGATATATTAATCATTGATACTGCTGGAAGGCTACATACCAAAGCTAATCTTATGCAAGAGCTTGAAAAGATCAAAAGATCCTGTCATAAAGTGCAAAATAGTACACCTCAAGAAATTCTTTTGGTGCTTGATGCGACCACAGGACAAAATGCAATCGATCAGGCCACTATTTTTCATAAACATACCCCTATTACTGGTTTAATTCTTACTAAGGTTGATGGAACAGCAAGAGGAGGAATTGCTATTAGCATTCAACAACAGCTTGGCATTCCTATCAAATATATTGGTTTTGGTGAGGGGGTAGAAGATTTTGAGCCTTTTAATGCTGAACGCTTTGTAAAAGCGCTGTTTGATGAATAAAAAGTTATAAACTCCAATCTTTATATTAAAGTCATTCAATTGGGAATATCATCCTTACCTAAGCAAGATTTAAACTTACCAAATCTTTAAGAAAATTAATTTTTTCTTTTCTTTAGCTTCTCATAATTTCTGAAAAGCAGGCCTCTTATATTCTATATGTTTGAAAGCAAGCATAATAAAATATTTTTACATTCTCCTCCATTACCTTCTTGTTCAAAACTCATAAAATCGTTAAAAGAAATTATAAGTTAAAATGGAGATTAATCATGAAAAAAATCTTAATTCACGTCACAATTTGGAGCGCCACGCTTGCTATTTCATCTCTTAGATTGTTTGCACACGGTGGAGGTGATCATGGAAGCGTTAAGGGAGAAGGGCATCCTTCTTATGAAGGCTTTCATGGAAAACACGATCATGGTTGGGAACATCATCATGAAGATCATCAGTGGCATCATGAGCATGGGCATAGCAATGTGTATGTGGTAGATCCCTGGTATAATCCAGGCTTCGTCTATAGTGATACTTCTGTCACCTATCCCTATTATTATAATGGTTATCCTTATTACTACTATCATCCTAATTATTACTGGGATAATGGGATTAATGTTAACTTAAATATAGGTAGTTAATCTTTTTTACATGACTGGGCTTAATTATTATAAACTCTTGCTAAGTAATTTTTAAAATTATTAGAAGAAGATTCCTGCTCATTTATTGAGGGAAAAGCAGCTGAAAAGAGCGGGTAGAAATTAAGTTTCTTATAACCAAGCATTTATACTAATCAGCATTAGAACATGAATGCAATTTTTAAAAGTTATTTAGTACTCTTTAAACCACAACAGTAAATTAGATAGGAAAAGATTGAATACCTGGATAATGAGTTTATAGTTTAAAGTTAAATTTAATTACTTTAAGAAGTTAGTAGGGAAAATCACATACTTTAAAATAAAGGCAACAGTTAGCTAAATTTTTCTCCTCATTAAGAAAACTTCAAATAAATACGAATGAAAGAGCGTGGCATCAGCCAGAAAAGTTGAGGCCATTTTAAGCCTTTAAAATTTAGTGACTAGAATTGATTAGCGGTTGAATTTAAATATGTATGTTCGATAGCTTGGAAGGTTTTTTTCTTCCCTTTAAGGACTGTTCTATTGAGGAAAAGGCCTGTTTAAAACCTTTTTTTAAGAAGTGAAGCTGAAGGGGTAGATGAAGCTAGCAAAATATTAAGTAAATGTCCCCTAACTTAGAGGTTAGTAAAAAGATCTAAATTTTTGACTAGTAAGAAAAATTTTGCGGTTATGGCTATCTATAAAAGTACTTGCAAGGTGCAAGGTTATCTAACGCAAAGACAGCTTTAGCAGTAAAATAGGAAGCATAGGTTGATTTGATTAACAATCTAGATATTAATTATAAAAAATTTTAGTTCGTGTCTTAAGAGCTTGAATGGCTACTATTAATATAACCCTGGAGACTCTATGTACAAAAGATATGGCTTTTTTATCGCTTTTTCCTTCCTATCTATGGGAATTTTTTCCTCACTTACTTTGCAAGCTGATGAGAATCAAAAAATTAAAGGTAATCTACTGATAGCTCAAGGAAAGGGACATCATGGGGGCAGGAATGGACACCATAAAGGCGGACATCATGATAGGGATGAAAAACATCATGATCATAGGCATGGAGGAGGAAATAATTATTATTACTATGGTGGATTAGGAATTGGCCTAGGCTTTGGAGCCTCCTATCCCTATTACTATGACTCTTATAGAGGGCCTTCCTCATCCTATTATTACCCCTCTAGCTATTCAATTTATCTCAATCCAAGCTATCCTGCTCCCTATGAAAGACGCCTTGAAAGCCGTTTTCCCTATTAAAAAGAAGGATAATCGTCTTTCTAGATTGGATAAAAGAAGCGGATATCAATTAAGAAGTAATCTTAACTTTTAAAAAGGGCTCGATGAAGCATAGAAGATTAATTTATTTATTATCCCTCTTTTCTTTTTTTATTCCCTACACTTTGGAAGCGTATGACCGTATAGGCAAAAATTTAAAAATCTATTCCTACACTCAACCACGGCGCCCGAGGCGCCATGGGCGCCAGCCTACTTCTCGCGCTAATTCTCCTTATCCCTCTAAATTTACTCCTCATCCTCAGCGCTCTTATCGCTATCCCCCTCAAGGCTTTCATCCATCTTCTAAATATCCTTAAAAATTAAGGAAAACATTTTTAAAAAAGTAAGTAGCTATCTTTATTTTATAAACTTAATGTAGCTTTCACAAGCTAGCTCAAAGATTACAAATAAAGAGAGAAAAATTAAAGATATACGCCCACCCGGAAAAGTATACTCACCTTTAAATCCATGCACATACCGTCCTGTCCATACCATTAAGACAGGCAATAAGCCTAATAAAAGAGCACAACCATACCCACCGGCATAATCTAAGGCTTCTAGAAAAATATGAGGATGACTATAGGAAATTAATAAAGGAGGAACAAAAATAGCTAAGCAAATAAAGAACTTATTAGCGCTACTTTTTTTTAATTGTAATCCATCGGCAAGAAAATCTAGCAGCCCTAACGTCACTCCAAAAAATGAGGTCACTAAAGCAAAAAAGGCAAAAAATTGGCCAATAATATAGATAACAGGAGTGCCTAAAAAATGCTTTAGCGGCACTACAGCATTCTCTCCTTTTTGCAGGGTCTCTATTAATCCTCCTGCACCAAAAGTTGGCACTATGCCTTGAATTAACCATTGCCAAATCATATAGGTTACCAAAGGAATAAAACTACCTATCAAAATAGCTAAGCGTGTTAAACGTATATCGCTATGCATATAGTGCACTAAAGTGGGGATAATTCCTTGGTAGGCAAAGGCAGTAAAAGCAATAGGTAATCCTACCATTGCTAAAGACCAGTTCTGATACAATAGATGTTGGGAGTTTACATGGGGAGCCCCTAAAATCACAAAAGCTGCATAAAAAACAGCTAATCCACCCATAAGCATGATATTTAAATGGCTAATTACTTGAGCGCCAGCATAAACAAAGGGGCCAAATAAGAGCACGAACAACAAAGAGCCATAGTGAGCAGGAACAATATTGACTAAGAACTGGGAAACCAGATTTCCACACCCTACTATATAAGCCAAATTGAGGCAGTAAAATAAAAATAGATAAATGATCCATGCTGCCCATTTGCCTAAACTTCCCAAAGTAGTGTAGGCCATCGTTACAATATTAGCTTCGCCCTTCATCCAAGTGGAAACTTCTAGAAATAATAAGCCTGTGGAGGCCATAAAAACCCAACAAAAAAAATAAGTGAGTAAAGAGGGAACAAAGCCGCCTAAGCTTGTGGCTACGGGTAGAGCAAGCATTCCCCCTCCAATAGAGGTTCCTGCTACTAATAAGGCGCCTTTAAGTAAACTTGCAGTATTATTCATGGGATCATCTTCTTAAATAAGTTAAATTAGGTGCGAGTATAGGGAGGAAGTTTCAAAAATTCAAGATAGAAGCCATAAAAGCAATAATTCCTGAAAAATATACAATTGGATGAAATTTTATACTTTTAGAAGTTATTTTATATAAATTCTAGGAAATTTTTTTTCATTTAACGGATTGAAAGCATAGCGGAGGCTATAAAAAAAGTTAATGCTAAGTAACGAAGCGCTATATGTGGATACCAGCTTGTATAGCTTGTCGCCTTCTAGCCCTCCCTGCCCAAAATTTTCTTTAGAAACTCTAAAGCATCCTTCTCTTATCCAGACGTTGCCCGCAGCTTTGACCCTATCCTATAGAGTAGCCTCACCAGGACAACAAGCTATATCGCAAGTGCCTTTTATGCTCCGTTTTACAAAAAGCCAATCTACCCACCGATTATCTTAAGTTTATTTTCATCAGTCTCTCTTATGATACTATTCAGCTTTTATCCTTTTTCCTTTGATAGACTCTATTCCTTTAGCGTTAAAATCAACAACCAAGCTAGAGAAAATAAAGAAAACAAGCCTGGCACATTCCATCTATTTTTCCTCCTTAAAACCTAAAGGTTACTCTATTAATCCCTTAAATAAGTAAAGTGCTTCTCTTGCTTTCCTTCAATATAGATGCTAAAAATACATTTTTTCTTAGATTATTTTATCACCACGCCTAAGATCTTTGCATGCGCTAGAATCTTCCAATGGCTAATCGCCTCATAAGAGGTGATTAAATCGGCTAATAAGGTAGCTAGATAAATATTTAAGCCCTCCTTAAGCTCTTTTTCCTACTCCTCCTTAAAACAATTATTTCTCCTTTAAAGCATGGAAGCTTAAAGGGAATTGATCATCTTTAGACCTCTTTTAACCTTCTCCTTTTGAAGAGCATTTTCTCTCTCCTCAAGCAATTGGCATGAAAACTGCATTACCTACAGCGAATTACTAAAAATCTAATTCCATATAGGAAAAAGGAGCGTCTTATGAGTAGTCCTATACGTCCTAATTCTTCTTCGTCTTCTGAGTTTTTACAGATAAAGAGCTTAAAAAGGCCTAGAGAAGATGAAGAGAAAGGAAAAGAGAAACAATTAGACGAAAGAGTAACTACACTTTTTGTAAATCGAGTTAAGGAAGAAATTGAAGCAAATCCGCAGTTTAAAGCTCATCTTTATACCTACCTGAAAATGGAAGAAGGAGATAATGATTCTTTGGCAATATTTCAATTTGCTAAAGAAACTTTTTCTTTGCAACTCAGGCCTGCAGGCCCTTTAGATAGCAACCCTGCCACTAGCCGTCAAGTTGTCCTCAATGCCCATAAACTCATTCCTAGTTTAACAAGGACGGCCAGGCAAGAGGATTGGCTTAAATTTTCTCATCTTCAACAGCTGATAGAGGAGATGGATGGGTATAATAATGGACAAGAGGGCATCCCAGCTAGCGAATTATCTTCTCCAGTGAAGATGCATGCTGAAACACGGTTATTACTTTTTTTTCATCTATCTGTCGCTTTCTTTAAATCCGAAAGTAAAATTGAGCCACGTGGAGCAAAGTTTCAACTTCATCAGGGTTCTGAAGCGCAGGGTACGGAGGCTTGCCATCATTCATTATTTCCAGAAATTAGAGACGATTATTTAGAAAAATTAAAATACGAAGTTCTTGAAGCTGTGCGAAAGGAAAGAAAGGAAGGAAAGGAAAAAGAAAACATTCCACCCACTTTGATTTTAAAATTATTGGCTCTTGGCATGCCTGGAAAAGCTCTTCAAAAAACTTTAAAGCAAATTATAGATAAAAAGGTAGGAGCTGAGGAAGGCATTAACAGATTATGGGATAATTTTTTTCCTGCTTCCCGTTCCTTATTCAATGAACAAAGTAAATTTTACTATTTAAATAATCATACCATAATAGCTCCTGCCACCCTTAACAGAGTGGATGATATCATTGAAAGAAATGTTCGTAAGTATGCCATAAATCAATTAGAAAACGTTTCAGGGGGAAGAAGCTCGACGCCTATAGCGGCTACAGTGCGTGTAGGTAAAGAAATTGAAAAAGTATTGGGTCAAAGCTTACTGCAGACCGATGAAAAACTCAACAAGCTTAAAGAATTAGAAAAAAGCGTGCGAGCGCTTGATAAGCATCTTTTTAAAAACAACCAACATTTGACTACTCAAATTTCTGCTTCTTTTGATGAAAAGTTTGAAAATCTTGAAAACATAAATAATTTAATTTTACGTATCCCTGAGTTATTAGATAGCATTTCTAGCTTAAATGATTCTCACTCTCTTCCACTTGTTATTCCTAATTTAGAAGACACGAAAGGATTGCTTGCAAGTTTTCCGCAGGATTTCCAAACATTAAGAAATGAATATAACGATTATGCACAGCAAAAAGAAAAAATGTACGCTCCAATAAACATAAAGATTGAAGAGTTTAAGCAAGCTATACAACGAAATAGAGAGGCAATTAAAAAAACTATAAATAAACAGAAAGAGCATGAAGCTATGAAAGGAAAGGATGATTATTATCATCAACTGTCCGAATACATTAGGAAAGTTCAAGCAAAATTAAATAAAGATGAAAAAGGGCTTTCAGCTTGGCAGGTGAAAAGAGCTCACTTAGCCCATCCTGGACATGGGCAAATGTTGACACTCTTGCAAACATACTCATTTGCTATAAAGGGCCTTTTCGGCTCTTCAATTTCTTCACCCATTGACCCCTCTTCTTTCACTAGGCTGGAAGAATCTAGACATTTCATAGGTGATCAGCTCCAAGCAACTTCTCAGCTCACCGAGAAGCTTAGCCAAGAAGTAATGCAAAGAAAATATTCCTCTTACCGTTCTTATGAACAGTTGCAATCTATTTTAATTAGCCAAACGCTTCAGGTAAACAAATAGCTTTTCTAAGCATCGGGAGGAGCGACTAAAATAGGCTCCTTTCCTTGTAAATGAGCAAAGTCCCATAGATGCAGCCAGCCATGTTCATCACAAAAGACTAGTTTGCGGCCATCGTAGCTAGCATGAATATGATGAGAATTTACCCCTGGATATGTGTCAGGTAGGAAGGGCAATATTATTCCACAACCTTTTATAGCAGGAGTATGTTGATAAAGTTTAAAGTTTTTGAATTCAGGATGAAACATAGAGGCAATATAATGGTTATCCTCTAAAGCAAGAAAGCGCACAGGCT
>NZ_JRXI01000152.1:0-3123 GCF_000813645.1 Neochlamydia sp. TUME1
GGGATTTTAAGAATGCCTTCTAATGCTATCAAGTTCATAGAAAAAGAGTTTTCTATATCATTAATAAAATAAAGGCTGCCATCTAGACAGTGGATTAAGGCTTGATTATTTCGGCAGAGGATAAAATTGATGGCTGCAGAGGTAGTCTTGTAGCAGCTTAATCCTGTGCGTACATCCACAATTTTAAATTGCGTGCGGTGAGGATTAACTAAAAATAAATGGTTTTGAGCCAAGTAAGCATTTTCAAAGTTTCCAAGGTAACATAGGGAAGTTTGGGGCAAAGCCTCATTAACTTTCCAACGGTAAAGATAGCCTTCCTGTGTTACTTGAATAATATGGCCTTCTTGATAATGAATCAGACGAGAACTTTCCTCTTTCACATTATCATACACTAACTGACAACTTTTTTCGCCCAAATGATAGATTTGCGCTGTACCTGCTGTAGCTTTTATAAAAGCAAATTGTTTTTCTCTTTTAAGCGCAAGAATTTTTCCTGAGAAATTAGGTAATTTGTAGATAGTTTGTTTACATTTGTTTTTTGAATACTCGCCTTTCGTTAGCCTCATCGTTTTTGACATCTGCACTTGTTTCTTACAGATTTTTCGCCAGTTCTTTCCTGGGGAAGAAGAGTGGCTAAGGTTTTTCCAGCGTCGTTGGCAAATAGGCCGCCATAAAGAAGGATCCTGCGCCATTCGCTGCCAATGTTTGTTAACAAGGCCTGCAATCGGTAACTCTTTTTCATCTAAAAGGCTAAGAATCTTTAATTGCACTTCTTCAGGTATTCTTATACTAGGGATTAAGGAAAATGGTGTCATGTTATTTACCATAAATTTAGATTTGTTTTTATTTATTATGAGATATTAGTGTTTTACTAATTAAAATCCAATAGAATATTTCAAATATTAAATAACCTAGGGCCCGTAAAAAAAATTGAATAAAATTTATCTTTCACCTATGAACAATTTATCTTAAGCAGTAAGCGGTCACGGGATATAAAAGGTTTCTTAGATAACAGAAGGGATAGGTTGCTTGGTACGAGCGGCAAGGATAGCAGCTGCTAGAAAATCTAGAATAGATTTTCCTTGTCGATAAAGAGTTTCGATACAGCTATGCAGCGCTTCCCTCCACCTTTTGCCATAGGTAGACTGGCTACCTAGACATAACTTACGTGCAATGACTAGATTTCTTAAAGATTCTTCGGCGGCATTATTGGTCATAGGAATAGCAGGATCTTTCAAGTAAGCACGGAAATGTTTGATCTGCTTTAAAAGCTTGTAGCAAAACTTCCGCAACTTCTTGGTGCTACTCCAGCACTGTAGTTCTTGCAATTCTTCTTGTATATAACGCCAGTTAAGATATCCATACTGCTGCCAAGTGGACTGACTGATTAGTGCTTTTTCTAGGCGATGCTTATCTTTAAAAAGCTCTTGCAAGGTATCATATAGGTGTCCTAAGCGCTGTGTATCCTCCAAGGATATATTGGGCTGTTCTGCTTGTCCTTGTATGTTACGGGGTAGATGAGCTAAATAATACTGTTTGATCTTTACCTTAATTTGATGAATGGCTAAACCTCGATCACTTACTAAACAATGAATCTCTTGACCGACTAGCGCTTTTAGAGTAGCGCCATTTTGATAAGGTCTTAATGCATAAGCAATCACATTTCCTACACGTAGTACTAGCAGATGTTCGTTAGTGGCGGCGTGACGCCAGCTTGTCGCATCTAGCTGTAAAGGCTGCTTGGTAGTAATAACTGCTTTAACGAGTGTTTCATAAGACGAAAAAAGTAAGGCAGCGGTGCGAGCTTTAACTTTAGAAATGAAACCTTGGCTTAAAGTCACATTAGGCAATAAGGCACTAATCATGGGGCGCACAGCACGATGTCCTTGACGATATTGCCCCATCAGCAGATTAATAAAGCCTTCCAGCCTAGGACCGAGCAAGAATTGCTCATTTTCTTTAAGTTCAGGCCGCGTTTCTAGATGGCAGCAAGGGCATCTGCTCGTTACTAGATCTATTTGATGCACCAAAGGTCTAATTTCAGGAAGCTCGATCTGCTGCCATGAAAGAACCTTATCAGTTGCATGCATAGCAGAGTGACAGTGTGGGCAAACTTTTAGGCAACGCACCTCATGCGATGGAACTGCGCTAGCAGGTAGCAATTGACGGCTAGCACCAGGATGATAAGGTCGATTTTCTGCTTTAGGTAATGATGAACGATTAGCTTTTTGATCCGTCGATGGTGGCTTGGAACTATTCTTAGAATTTTGATTAAGCTGTGCCTCCAGCTGGGCAATACGTGCTTCAAGCTTGGTGATTATCTTTTCTAATCTATTCACTAAGGCTTTTAGCTACGCATTTTCAGCTCGAAGCTGTATAATCTCAGCCCTTAGCTCTGCATTCTCTTTAAATAGTTGCTCGTATGATGGTTGCATACTACTCAATATATGATTAAGTAAATATAAACTCTAGAAATTATTTTATTTATCACAAAGTAATTGATAACCCCCGTGACCGCTTACCTTAAGCAAGTTTTTCCAGAAGTTATTATAGAGATTCTGGCTCATTAATCGATTTTTATAGTAGCAAGCTTAGCTAAGCTTGAAAGCCACAAAACATCTTTTGACTTTTCAATTTCTTTATCGGTTAATCCCTCTTCTTTCACTAGTCTGGAAGAATCTAGACATTTTATAGATGATCAGCTTCAAGCAACTTCTCAACTCACCAAGAAGCTTAGCCAGGAAGTAATGCAAAGAAAATATTCCTCTTATCGCTCTTATGAACAGTTGCAATCTATTTTAATTAGCCAAACGCTTCAGGTAAACAAATAGCTTTCCTAAGCATCGGGAGGAGCGACTAAAATAGGCTCCTTTCCTTGTAAATGAGCAAAGTCCCATAGATGCAGCCATCCATGTTCATCACAAAAGACTAGTTTGCGGCCATCGTAGCTAGCATGAATATGATAAGAATTTACCCATGGATATGTGTCAGGTAGGAAGGGCAATATTATTCCACACCCTTTTATAGCAGGAGTATGTTGATAAAGTTTAAAGATTTTGAAGTCAGGATGAAAAGTAGAGGCAATATAATGGTTATCCTCTAAAGCAAGAAAGCGCACAGGCG
>NZ_JRXI01000153.1:0-1338 GCF_000813645.1 Neochlamydia sp. TUME1
ATTATGAGATATTAGTGTTTTACTAATTAAAATCCAATAGAATATTTCAAATATTAAATAACCTAGGGCCCGTAAAAAAAAATTGAATAAAATTTATCTTTCACCTATGAACAATTTATCTTAAGCAAGTTTTTCCAGAAGTTATTACCCACATTCCGCGGGTTGTAGCGATTCCCGGATATTATTTTTATTGAGGCTGGAAATTGCCTTAAGTTTTTTAGAAAAGACTAATCTTGTTCTTTGTAAAGCAAAGAAAGTGAGAACATAAACGATGGAAAAGTATAGTAGCACGCGACTTGATCACCTTAAAATTGGGTCTACAATGAGTGACAAAATTACCCAAGGGATGATGATAGTCCAGGTGGTCTCTTCAGATCCCAGAGCGATTATGATCACAGGAGAAGCGTTAAGCTAATGATAATTAATGGATTAGGTTTTACTCTAGGCCCTATCCACGAAGGCATAAAAGAATTAATCCTTAGTTTAAACCCTAACATGAGGCATGTTTTACTGGTTTTAGACCTCCTTGGCAGAAATTTGATGACGAGAGAAATTAACTTGCGGAATGCGGGTTATTATATAGATTCTGGTTCATTAATCGATTTTTATAGTAGCAAGCTTAGCCAAGCTTGAAAGCCACAAAACATCTTCTGACTTTTCAATTCCTTCCCCCATTGACCCCTCTTCTTTTGCTAGGCTCGAAGGATCTAGACATTTTATAGATGATCAGCTTCAAGCAACTTCTCAACTCACCGAGAAGCTTAGCCAAGAAGTAATGCAAAGCAAATATTCCTCTTATCGCTCTTATGAACAGTTGCAATCTATTTTAATTAGCCAAACGCTTCAGGTAAACAAATAGCTTTCCTAAGCATCGGGAGGAGCGACTAAAATAGCCTCCTTTCCTTGTAAATGAGCAAAGTCCCATAGATGCAGCCATCCATGTTCATCACAAAAGACTAGTTTGCGGCCATCGTAGCTAGCATGGATAGTATTAGAATCTACCAATGGATATTCACTAGGCGGCAAAGGCCACAATGCTCCACAACACTCTATAATAGGAGTATGTTGATAAAGGTCAAAGCTCTTGAATTCAGGATGGAAATGAGAGGCTAGAAAATAGTTATCATCTAAAGCAAGAAAACGCACAGGCGCTACTAAGCCTATGTTTGCTTCGGTTAAAAAATTTCCATCATCAGGATTATAAGTTATAATAAGGCTCGTACTTAGTCCCACTGCTAAGCGCTTGCCATCATAACTAGAGATAGTTAAGATCGACTTCTTGTTCCAACATTTTTCAACAGGCCGAGGTGTCATGGTAAATTCTATCTTTTTTTTCCG
>NZ_JRXI01000154.1:0-1706 GCF_000813645.1 Neochlamydia sp. TUME1
CTATATCATTAATAAAATAAAGGCTGCCATCTAGGCAGTGGATTAAGGCTTGATTATTTCGGCAGAGGATAAAACTAATCGGTGCACAGGTGTTTTTATGGTAGCTTAATCCTGTGCGTACATCCACAATTTTAAATTGTGTGCGATGAGGATTAACTAAAAATAAATGGTTTTGAGCCAAGTAAGCATTTTCAAAGTTTCCAAGGTAACAGAGAGAAGTTTGGGGGAAAGCCTCATTAACTTTCCAACGATAGAGCTGCCCTTCTTGCGTCACTTGAATAATATGGCCTTCTTGATAATGAATCAGACGAGAATTTTCCTCTTTCACATTATCATACACTAACTGACAACTTTTTTCGCCCAAATGATAGATTTGCGCTGTACCTGCTGTTGCTTTTATAAAAGCAAATTGTTTTTCTCTTTTAAGCGCAAGAATTTTTCCTGAGAAATTAGGTAATTTGTAGATAGTCTCTTTACATTTGTTTTTTGAATATTCGCCTTTCGTTAGCCTCATCGTTTTTGACATCTGCGCTTGTTTCTTACAGATTTTTCGCCAGTTCTTTCCTGGGGAAGAAGAGTGGCTAAGGTTTTTCCAGCGTCGTTGGCAAATAGGCCGCCATAAAGAAGGATCTTGGGCCATTCGCTGCCAATGTTTGTTAACAAGGCCTGCAATCGGTAACTCTTTTTCATCTAAAAGGCTAAGAATCTTTAATTGTACTTCTTCAGGTATTCTTATACTAGGGATTAAGGAAAATGGTGTCATGTTATTTACCATAAATTTAGATTTGTTTTGATTTATTGTAGAATTTTAGGGCTTTATTATTTAAAATTTAATAGCGTATTTTAAATATCAACTGATTCATGCCCAATCCATTGCCTTTTTGAAGGAGAATTGTTTATACCAATGAACGATTATTTTAGACACACTTTGCCAAAATTTGCTTTATAAGTTCTGACCAATTAATCGATTTTTATAGTAGCAAGCTTAGCCAAGCGCGAAAAAAACAAAAACATATTTTGGCTTTTCAATTTCTTTATCGGTTGCCCCCTCTTCTTCCACTAGGCTTGAAGGATTCAGGCATTTTATAGCCAATCAACTTCAAGCAACTTCGCAACCTCCCGAGGTGCTTAGCGAAGAAGTAATGCAAAGAAAATATTCCTCTTATCGTCCTTATGAACAGTTGCAATCTATTTTAATTAGCCAAACGCTCCAGGTAAACAAATAGCTTTCCTAAGCATCGGGAGGAGCGACCAAAATACGCTCCTTTCCTTGCAAATGAGCAAAGTCCCATAGATGCAGCCAGCCATGTTCATCACAAAAGGCTAGTTCACGGCCATCGTAGCTAGCATGAATATGATAAGAATTTACCCATGGATATGGGTCAGGCAAGAATGGAAATATTGTTCCGCAACATTTTATAGCAGGAGTATGTTGATAAAGGTCAAAGCTCTTGAATTCAGGATGGAAATGAGAGGCAAGAAAATAGTTATCATCTAAAACAAGAAAACGCACAGGCGCTAATAAGCCTATGTTTGCTTCAGTCAAAAAATTTCCATCATCAGGATTATAAGTTATAATGAGGCTCGTATTTAGGCCCACTGCTAAGCGCTTGCCATCATAACTAGAGATAGTTAAGATCGACTTCTTGTTCCAACATTTTTCAACAGGCCGAGGTGTCATGGTAAATTCTATCTTTTTTTCCCCA
>NZ_JRXI01000155.1:0-7032 GCF_000813645.1 Neochlamydia sp. TUME1
GGAATTTTAAGAATGCCTTCCAATACCATCAAGTCCATAGAAAAAGAGTTTTCTATATCATTAATAAAGTAAAGGCTGCCATCTAGGCAGTGGATTAAGGCTTGATTATTTCGGCAGAGGATGAAATTGATCGGTGCACAGGTGTTTTTATGGTAGCTTAATCCTGTGCGGACATCCACAATTTTAAATTGCGTTTGATGAGGATTGACTAAAAATAAATGGTTTTGAGCCCAGTATGCATTTTCAAAGTTTCCAAGGTAACAGAGAGAAGCTTGGGGAAAAGCCTCATTAACTTTCCAACGATAGAGCTGCCCTTCTTGCGTCACTTGAATAATATGGCCTTCTTGATAATGAATCAGGCGGGAACTTTCCTCTTTCACATTATCATACACTAACTGACAACTTTTTTCGCCCAAGTGATAAATTTGTGCTGTACCTGCTGTAGCCTTAATAAAGGCAAATTGTTTTTCTCTTTTAAGTGCAAGAATTTTTCCTGAGAAATAAGGTAATTTGTAGATAGTCTCTTTACATTCATTTTTCGAATACTCGCCTTTCGTTAGCCTCATCGTTTGCGACATCTGCACTCTTTTCTTACAGATTTTTCGCCAGTTTTTTCCTGGAGAAGAAGAGTGGCTAAGGTTTTTCCAGCGTCGTTGGCAAATAGGCCGCCATAAAGAAGGATCTTGGGCCATTCGTTGCCAATGTTTGTTAACAAGGGCTGCAATCGGTAAATCTTTTTCATCTAGAAAACTAAGAATCTTTAATTGCACTTCTTCAGGTATTCTTATATGAGGAATTAAAGAAAGTGGGGTCATGCTATTCACCATAAATTCAAATTAATCTTATTTATTGTAAAATAATAATAATCCATTAATTAGTAACCAATGAAAAATTTTAAAACTCAACTAATACGCTTTTAAAAATGCTAAATTGCTTTCCTAATCCTCTGAAAAAAATCTCTCTCCTTGAGAAAGATATTTTTCATAAAGTAAGCAATCATATAAAGAGCAGCTCAAAACCCTATAATTGATGCCCAATCCCCTGCTTTTTGAGGAAAAATCATTTATACCCTGTGACGCTTACAACTACACCTTATTTGTTTATATCTTAAAGCCTTAAATTATAAGCTATTCAGCAGGTTTTTTATAAAATCCTATGCTTAATAAAAACATGTTATTAAGGAGAAGGCCAGTTTTTAAGAGGCTACCCCCTTCTTTGACTATGCAGGCGTATTTTCTTTAAATTGGACTATTTGTTATAGTCCCACACATTTTAAATTAAGGTCGGCAAAAAGTAAAATAAAAGCAAAAAATAATTAAGTTTCAAGATTTAGAATAGTTTAATACTAGTTTAAAATAGGGCTTTAAGAAGGCAGCCGCAAAGGCTTTCGATTATTCAACAGTAACCGATTTAGCTAGATTACGAGGCTGATCAATATCTGTTCCTCTTTCTCGTGCAATATAATAAGCTAGTAATTGATTAACTACAGTAACCGGAATGCTCGCTAGTTCATCCAGCGTAGGGGGTATGCGTATAATATCATCCGCTACTCCTTTCAAGTTATCTTCCCCTTCTTCAGCAATAGCTATGATAGGGCCTTTACGCGCCTTCACTTCCATCAAATTGCTCAATAGCTTACCGTAGGTAGTTTTATTAGGACAAAGAGCTACGGTAGGACAATGGCCATTAATTAAAGCAATAGGTCCATGCTTTATTTCTCCTGCGGGATAACCATTGGCATTAATGTAGGAAATTTCTTTCAGCTTAAGAGCTCCTTCTAAAGCTGTAGGATACATATAGCGCCGCCCTAGAAAGAAAAAGTTTTCATACTGGGCATATTTTTTAGCTACGTTTTCTATATAATAAGCATTATCCAATACTAACTGAATTTGCTCGGGTAAAACCCGCAAAGCTTTTAAAAACTCTTGCCCCTCACTCTTGCCTAAGTGTCGCATTCTAGCCATCCTTAAGGTCAATAAAGCAAGAACAACTAATTGGCTTGTGAAGGCTTTAGTTGAACATACACCAATTTCAGGACCACACTTTAAAAAAAGAGTTGCATCTGCCTCTCGCGCCAATGTGGAACCTACGACATTACAGAGTGCAATTACTTTTCCACCTTTAGCTTTAATCTCTCTGACGGCTGCTATAGTATCTGCTGTTTCTCCAGATTGGCTGATGGCAATTACTAAAGTATGCGGAAGAATAATAGGATTTTTATAACGAAATTCAGACGAAATTTCTACTTCGACAGGTATACGTGCTTTTTCTTCGATCATGTAAGAAGCCACGTAGCCTGCATTCCAGGAGGTCCCACAGCCCAAAATTAAAATACGCTGGGCTGCTAAAAGCTCTGTCAGATCCAGCTCTAACTCCTCAAAAATTGCTGTGCCATATTCCTCGGAAAAACGTCCTTCCAGGGCGTTGAAGATAGCTTGAGGCTGCTCGTTAATTTCCTTAAGGGTATAATGTTCAAAATGGCCTTTATGGGCATCACTAGCTGTTACAGGTAAGCATTCAATCTTTTTTTCAATCTCATCCCCTGCAGAATTGTATATCCTTACCTCTTTATGGCTAACCACAGCGATTTCAGAGTTAGTTAGATAAACCACCTTCTGAGTAAAATTTAAAAAAGCATTCGAGTCTGAAGAAATAAAAACTTCATTGTTGCCTATACCCATCACTAAAGGGCATTCTTGAGCGATAGCAATGATTTGATCAGGATGATCTTTATGAATAACTGCAAGAGCAAAAGCTCCTTTTAGCAAATGTGAAGCTTGTTGAACAGCTTGTAGAAAATTCCCTTGGTAAAAGCTACCAATTAGATGGGCCACGACTTCGGTATCTGTATCAGAAACAAAGCTGATCCCCTTTTTAACCAAATCTTGTTTTAAGCTCTCATGATTTTCAATAATTCCATTGTGCACGACAGCCAAGGAATGTGGCGTATCAAAATGAGGATGAGCATTAATCTTGCTAGGCACTCCATGCGTAGCCCAGCGTGTTTGCGCAATGGCAGCATCGGCTAAACAAAAATCACAAGCTTGCAGCTCTTTCTCCAAAGCCGATATTTTGCCTAGCTCTTTGCAATACGCAATTTGTCCTTCTTTGATGCCAGCCACGCCCGCGGAGTCATAGCCACGATATTCAATTTTCTTTAGCCCCGCTAAAGCTATTTCAAGCGAGTTTCTAAAGCCTATATAAGCAAATATTCCGCACATAAATCATTCCTTTGAAGTCGGTTAAGAAGATCCTATTTCTTCTTTAACGCTGTTGCTGATCGTAAGCGCCATTTGCTGCACTTGTTTTAACTTAGGACCTTCTACCATTACTCGGCAAATATTTTCCGTGCCTGAATAGCGTACTAACACGCGACCTGCATCGCCCAGCATTTTTTCCACATTAGCGATAGCTTCTTGCACATTTTTAAGTTCATTTAAAGGGGGTTTGGACTGAATACTTACATTGATGCAAGACTGAGGGTAACGTTGTACGATTAAAGCTAAATCTGACAGCTTAGAATCGGTCTCTATCATAATACGCAAAACTTGTAGGGCACAAACTAGCCCATCACCGGTAGTATTATGGTCCAAGAAAATCATATGTCCACTTTGCTCACCACCTAGATTAGCCTCATGCTTTAACATATCTTGAAGGACATAACGATCTCCCACTTGCGAACAAATCACTTCTATCTGTTCAGCTCTCATAGCCTTAACAAAGCCAAAATTTGACATCACAGTCGCTATTACTTTGTTATTCTTGAGAAGACCTTGTTTTTTTAAGTCCCGTGCACAAATTGCCAATATAGTATCTCCATCTACAATCTGCGCATTTTCATCCACCATAATCACGCGATCTGCATCCCCGTCTAAGGCTATCCCTACATCTGCCCGGTGATCGATCACAGCTTTTTGCACAGTCTCAGGATGTAAAGAGCCACAAGCATCATTGATATTTAGACCATTCGGGCTATTACCATACACAAATACTTGGGCATCAAGCTCCCTAAATACTAAAGGTGCCACTTTATAACCTGCCCCATTAGCACAATCTAAAGCGATCTTTAAATTTTTAAGAGATAAACGACGAGGAAAAGTGGCTTTTACAAACTCTATATATCGTCCATCCGCATCATTAATTTTGCTATTTTTTCCTATATCAAACTCAAGAGGGAGGCTATCTTCAAAGCTATTCGTAGTGATCAACTCTTCCATTTCAGCTTCCCAAGCGTCAGGTAATTTAAAGCCTTCGGAAGAGAAAAACTTAATTCCATTATCATAATAAGCATTATGAGAAGCTGAAATAACAATACCAGCATCTGCACGGTAAGCTCTTGTAATAAAAGCTACCCCTGGAGTAGGGAGAGGCCCTACCATCAAAGTATCTACTCCCATGGAGCATAAACCAGCTATTAAAGCATTTTCAAACATATAACAAGATAGACGTGTATCTTTGCCAATGACTACCCTATGTTTACCATTGTGACGTCGAAAAATCTTACCTGCCGCTCGGCCCAAAGCTAAGGCAATCTCTACTGTCATAGGAGTATAATTTGCACGTCCCCGCACACCGTCTGTTCCAAAGACTTTTGTCCTTTTCTTTGTCATCAACCTCTCCCTAAAACTATAAATTAATCAAAAATCTAGACGGCAATCAAGAAAAATGATAGGTGAGTATATACAATTTTCCATTTATCCTACACTTTCTTTATGATAAAACTCATGGAGAAAAAAACTGATTTTGAAAATGGGCAGTAAAGAAGCTGGTTTATTTTAGAGTTTTATTAAACTAAGGGTTTGAAGTTGACTTTTGCGCATGGCTTGCTTAAAATATCATCTCATTGATTGAATAAGTTTTTTATAAAAGCTTTTTTATTGCCTTAAGACCTTGCATAAAAGAGCGTGGCAAAAGAAATAAACTTGACAACCTCATTATCTATAAACAGTTGATTAAGGAGAGCTAAAGTCTTTGCAAGCTAAAATTTTTCATGCGACAGACCATGAGATCGAGCATCACTTGATTGATAAAGATGCCCTTTATGTAATCAACCGATTGAAAGAAGCTGGCTTTAAAGCTTATTTAGTAGGTGGGGGTGTCCGTGACCTTCTTATCAAGAAAACTCCGAAAGATTTTGATATCTCTACCTCGGCCAAGCCCGAACAAATTAAGCAACTTTTCGGTAGAAGCTGTCTTTTAATTGGCCGCCGTTTTCGATTGGCGCATGTACGATTTGGGCCTAAAATCTTAGAGGTAGCCACTTTTCGCTCAGGAGAAAATGATAGTGATCTAATCATTCAAGATAACGTATGGGGCACACCCGAAGAAGATGTCTTGCGCCGCGACTTTACTATTAACGGCTTGTTTTATGATCCTACTAATCATAGCGTGATTGATTATGTGGGTGGATGGGAAGATATTCATCAAAGAATTTTAAGAACGATAGGTGAGCCTTCTACCCGTTTCAAGCAGGACCCTGTGCGCATGATCCGCTTATTGAAATTTCAAGCGCGCTACAACTTTACCGTCGTTCCCGAAGTACAAACAGCCCTACTTGAATGCAAAAAGGAGTTAATTAAAAGTTCACCTGCAAGGATTTTGGAAGAAATATTTCGCATGCTAGAATCAGGTTATTCCTCGTCTTTTTTTCACCTGATGTCCCAAGCTGGTCTATTAGAGCTTATTTTTCCCTGCCTGGCTCATTTTATTCAAAGCCATCAAGGAAACGAGATTTACCGCTACCTAACAACTGCTGACCAAATCAATCTTTATAGCAAAAGGACTCTAGATCGTTCTCTCCTAACCAGCAATATGCTTTTCCCTATCTTAGAGCAAGAAATTAAAACCCAATACCTTGACAAAGGACGTCACCCTCATATGGGTGAGATCACGATGCTTACATCCTCTCTCATTAAGGGATTTGTCACCTCCTCGTTTTCTCATTTTCCTCGCCGCCATAGCGCCGTGATGAATTTTATCCTGTCCACGCAATACCGTCTCACTCCTTTTTCTGGCAAGCGGCATTTACGGACAAAATTAGTTCACAATAAAGAATTTGAAGCCTCTCTTATTTTTCTAAAAATTCGTGCAAGCATACAGCCCCACCTGCAAGAAGCGTACATATATTGGCGAGACCAATACAAAAATGCAGGCCGCTCTTCTCAGGTTAATCGTTATTCGCATCCTCCAAAAAAGAGGCGATACGGCCGCCCTCCTCAACCTCAAAAAAAAGATGTCAAAGCTTAAGAAAATGAGGAATAGAATCCATGAAGCGCAAAGAGGTTATAGCTTCTCCTACAACTTTACCCATCTATATGCAAGGAGAGCCTCTTGCTGCCGGTCCTTTACCCGCTTTTTTTTATTTTGCTCTTTCAGCGGAAGAGAGTCTTTATCAAGAGCCTTACAATCAACCTATACTTTTTCTAGAAAAATTTCCTATACGCTGCTATTCGTTTACGCTTCCTTTTCATGGTCAGGGGTATGATTCTAATCAGGCGCTAGCCCTATGGGTGCAGGAATTTGCAACTCATCCGCATTCTTTTTCTCATTTCCTACAAAGCTGTATAAAAAATATAGAGTATCTTATTCAACAAGGTTTCGTAGATGAAGAAAGGATAGCTGTAGGGGGGCTCTCGCGTGGAGCATTTATAGCTACCCATCTAGCTGCCCGAGAACCGCGCCTCAAATATGTCCTAGGTTTTGCTCCTATGACTAAACTTTCATCTTTAGAAAAAACAAACAACTTAGAAAAAGAATGGGACTTACATGGTCTTATCTATCAGCTAGTGAATAAACAATTTCGCTTTTATATAGGCAACCGTGACAACCGAGTTGGCACCTACGCCTGCTTTGATTTTATCCACCAGCTAGCTGAGGCCGCTTACCAGCAAGGGCACCGCTCTCCTGCTATAGAACTAATCATTTCTGCTTCTATAGGTTACAAAGGCCATGGAACTTTACCTCCTATCTTTAAAGAGGGAGCCGAGTGGGTTAAAGATAAATTAATTTAGCAAAAATTTTAGGTAACAGTTC
>NZ_JRXI01000156.1:0-15209 GCF_000813645.1 Neochlamydia sp. TUME1
AATTTTAGCTTTATAACTGCATTTTAAGCTCTTTTACAGGATGCCAGGCAAGAAGAGGAAGATAATTTAAGGCTAGCATTTTTTATTCCTCTTTTGCTTAATCTCGCCAGGTTTGCCTAACTTTAGATTCCTATTAAAAAACTTCTTGTCTAGGTAAACCTTAAGATGATATGATGCTTTCTTATTCATTAAAAGCCTAAGCTATCCATGACCATTCAATACTCAGTCGTTATCCCTCTTAAAAATGAGGAGGACAATATTGTTGAGCTCATTGAAGAACTTGAGCCCATCATGCTCAGTTTAAAAAAACCTTGGGAGCTTATTTGTGTAGATGATGGATCTACAGATCAAACGCTTGCTCTTTTAACTCACTTATTGCATAAAAAAAATTATCTAAAGCTGCTAATTTTTAAAGAAAACTATGGACAATCTAGCGCCTTTGCCGCAGGTTTTAAAGCCGCTAAAGGAGAATTTGTAATCACCTTAGACGGAGATCGACAAAATGATCCTGCAGATATTCCTAAACTCGTGGAAGCAATCAACAATTGTGACTTGGTATGTGGAGTACGCGTCAATCGTAAAGACCCTTTGTCAAAAAAGCTTATCTCCACAGTAGCTAACTTGATTCGGCGTTCAATTTGTGAAGATGGCGTAAGCGATACAGGTTGCTCTTTAAAGATCTATCGCACCTCTGCTTTGCATAAAATCAAAATGTATAATGGCATGCACCGTTTTCTTCCGGCCCTTTTTAAAATTGAAGGATTGGAAGTACAAGAAGTTGCTGTTAACCACCGCGAGCGTATAAAAGGCAAAACTAAATATAATTTTTTTAATCGATCTTTTAATACGATTGCAGATCTTGCAGCTGTACGCTGGATGAAAAAACGTCAGCTAAAATATCAGATTAATAAAGAATTACCATGAACGAGCAGTGGCGTGAAATCTTTTATCCCTTAGGATTTATAGCCTCCTTAGCTTTTGGAGCACGCTTTATCATTCAATGGCTTAGAAGCGAAATTAGTAGAAAAAGTGTAGTTACGCCTCTTTTTTGGAAGCTATCCCTGCTGGGAAATCTCCTTTTACTTATTCATTCCTTTATCCAGATGCAATTTCATGTAGGCATTGTTCAAGTCATAAATGCTGTTATCTCCTGGCGTAATCTTAATCTCATGAAAGAGACTTCCCAGGGCATGCCCACAGTAAGGGTGATAGAAATCATGCTAGGCTTTCTGGTACTAACGACTTGTGCTTTTTATTTTCAGCACCTTTACTTAGCCGAGAATAAATCTGCCTGGTTACGTTTACCTAGTCATGCATGGAGTTCTAATAGCTTGCCTATCCATAATTCTTGGCATATTGTTGGCTTTATAGGCCTCCTTCTATTCAATTGTCGTTTTTGGATACAATGGTGGCAAGTTGAAAAGACGCATACAAGCCAACTCGGCGCTTCATTTTGGTGGATTAGCCTTTTAGGAGCTTCTTTTTCAATCGTTTACTTTATTCGGATCTATGATCCGGTTAATATTATAGGCCCTGCTCTAGGCATTGTCCCTTATATTCGTAATCTTATGCTTCTTTCTAAAAATCCTACGTATGAAACGTGTGGGGAGGCTTATGAAAAGTAATGACAATCTCCATCCACATCTTTTTATTTTTGCTGGAGAGCCTAGTGGAGATTTACATGGTGCTCACTTAGTGAAAGCTTTTAAGGAGCTATATCCTAGCTGCTGGTTCAGTGGCGTGGCTGGCCCTGCTTTGCGAGAAGAAGGGATTGTCAACATTATGCCCATGGAAAAATTTGCTGTTATGGGTTTCTCAGATGTCATTAAAGCTTTGCCTAGTCTTTATAAACAATTTTATTATATACGCGATTATGTGTTAAGCACTTGTCCTGAATTAGTAATTTTCATCGACTATCCAGGCTTTAATTTACGCATGGCTCGTGCTCTGCGAAAAGCAGGATATAAAGGTAAGCTCGTCCATTACATCTGCCCTTCTGTATGGGCGTGGGGCAAAAAGCGTATCCAACATATGGCTAAAACATTGGATATGTTACTCACCATTTATCCTTTTGAAAACATAAGCTTTAAACCTACTTCCCTTAAAGTCCAATATGTCGGTAATCCCCTTCAAGAGTATATTTCCCAACATCTTTACGCCCCTTCTTGGAAAAGTCACTTTTGCCCACCCGAGCATTTATTGATTTCCATCTTTCCTGGCAGCCGAGAAGCTGAAATCAAAAATAATCTTTCTAAACAATTAGAGGCAGCTCTCCTTTTTCAAAAAGAAAATCCTTCTACGGCATTTGGTATCTCTTGTTCTAACGCATCCCTTAAACCGCTTATTGAAAAGATCCTTAAAAAGCATCGCTTGCTTCATGCTTTTATTGTGGATAAAGCACACACCTACGATTTGATGCGTAATAGTCATAGTGCCATAGCCAAATCAGGAACAGTTACCCTTGAATTAGCACTCCACTGCTGCCCTACAGTGGTGGTCTATCAGCTCTCTACCCTTAATTGGTTGATTGCTAAATTTATAATTAAATTAAATCTACCTTACTATTGTATCGTTAATATACTCAGTTGCCAGCGCTTATTTCCCGAGCTTATAGCAGAGGGTTTTACCCCTAAGAAGGTCGCAAAAGAGCTAGAAGATATTCATGCAGGCTCTTCAAGAGCACGTTGCCTAGAAGGCTGCCAGCAAATTGTTGAGCTTTTCCAAGGAACCCATGCCAGCCAGAATGCCGCGCAAGCTATACATTCTTTATTATCATGAAATCTATTAAACGCTATTTCTCTCATTATTTGGTCCCTCGTGTACTTGCTTATGCCGGTAAAGCTTTTTTAAAACTTTTACTGATGACCTGTCGCATTCAATTGGAAGGACTGGAGGAATTTTGTAAACATGCTAAGCAGGGAAATTGTATTCTTATGCTTTGGCATAATCGCTTGATGTTGGTAGCGACTATTTTTCAGAGCTATACTCCGCAATTTAATTATACGGCTTTTATTAGCCAAAGTCGTGATGGGGAACCCTTAGCATTATTCGCGAATAGTTTTAAAAATGGGCGTACTATACGTGTTAAGCACAATGCAAAGCATGAAGCTTTAAAGGAAATGATCAACAGATTAAAAAATAGTTTAGATATAGTTTTAATTACTCCGGATGGCCCACGCGGACCACGTTATCAAGTTAAGCCCGGTCTTGCTTTAGCAGCTAAACAGACAGCTGCTACCGTATTCCCTTTCAGCTGGTCAGCTAGCCGCTTATGGCAATTAAAAAGTTGGGATAAAATGATGCTTCCTCAGCCTTTTTCAAAGATTTGTATGACGATTGGCTCCCCTATATCCTATCCTGCTCACATTAATCTAGACCATTATTCTCATATGCTCGAAAATGCTCTTATAGATACCGATCAATCAGCTTATCTAAAGTTTAGCAATAGGCCTTTATAAATGATGATGAAACATTTTGATTCTTAGGGTGCCAGGCAACTAAAATCTATTGACAACAAGGTAATGATGAGTCATAACCATTCATTAAAACAGTTATTTTTTTAAGAGTAGAAGATTTATGGAAGAGACTAAAGCTATTCAAGTGCCAGCAAGTGAGATTCAAAATATTTTAAAATTTATACAAAATAAATTTTATCGTATACCTCTTTACCAATATCGCATTAATGCTGGATTTCCCTCCTTCGGTGAAGGAGATATCGAAAAAAGAATTGATTTAAATGAACTTTTGATTAAAGAACCGGATGTCACTTTTCTTTTAAAGGTGTGTGGAGACTCGATGATCAATGCAGGGATTCATCATAATGATATTATAGTCGTTGATCGAAGCATAGAGCCCTCGGAAGGAAAAATTGTTATCGCTTCTTTGAATGGTGAATTAACTGTCAAACGTCTACGTCGCGTAGCGGATAGGCTGATGCTAGTCGCTGAAAACAAAGCTTATGCCCCTATTGAAATCACTGAGGATACAGAATTACGCATCTGGGGAGTAGCAATAAGCGTTATTCACGCTCTTTAAGAGCTACGTTAAAGAGAAGAAAGCTTAACTAAAGACATGATCGGTAAGATGTTCAAGCTTTTCTTAAGCTCTTAATTTCATGGCTTTTAAGAGCTTTATCAAGAAAAAGTGTTTTCTTGTTTTAAATGGATTAGAAAAATGCTCAATTTAAAGCATCCCTGATTTGCATTAAAAGATTATTTTTAATCATATGGCTAACACCTTTAATGCTATTAAAAAAAGCTTTAGTATTGGAATGTCCATGGCATTTAATAACAAGGCCTTCTACCCCACATAAAAGAGCTCCTTGGTATTCAGCATAATAGAAAAGAGCTTGTAAATACTCTAAAGGCTCTTGTAAAAAGTTTAGAGGATGATCCTGCCGAGTTTCCCTTAAATATTCAAAAATAAAATCCGCAAGTCCTTCGCTCGTTTTAACAAGAATATTACCTGTAAATCCATCCGTCACTAATACATCTACCTTTCCATAGAAAACTTCCCGTCCCTCTATATTGCCATGAAATTCCATGTAAGGAACCCCATCTATAGAGTGCTGGCAGACATCTTTTAAAAGTTGATAAGCTTTACGAACGACAGAAGTCCCTTTTTTAGATTCCGACCCAATATTCAGCAGCCCAATTTTAGGTATTTTTATGCCGCTCGTGCATTTTTGATAGGCAGCTCCCATGTAAGCATACTTTACCAAATGCTCTGCTTTACAGGAGACATTGCCTCCTACATCCACAATAGCTAAGGAGCCATTTTTTGTCGGCAAAGTTGCTAATAGAGCAGGTCGTGTGATACCAGGCAGTTTGGGCAAAGAAAGAGTAGCACTAGCAACTAAAGCGCCTGTATTACCAGCAGAAACTAAGGCATCTATCTGCTTTTTTTTGAGAAGCTTGATTCCTACAGCGGTCGATGATCTTTTTTTCTGGCGTAGAGCAATCAGGGGGTCTTCCCCCATTTCTATGAAATTGGCCACAGGTAAAAAAGTTAAGCGATTGAACTTTTCTGCAGGCAGGCTTATTTTTGCTTTAGCCCTATGCTCGTCGATAACGGATTGAGTAGCTAACGCTATAAGCCTAAGAGAGGGATCTAATTGATCAAGCGCTTGAATAAGAGCATCAAAAATTATCGTTGGCGAGCTATCGCTCCCCATTAAATCAATCCCGATGCGCAATATTCAAGTTCTCCTTTAAACTAAGCTTTTCGAGCCATGACAACACGCCCATTATATTGTCCACAAGAAGGACAAACTACATGCGGCAGCTTAGGAGATTGACAGTTAGAGCAATTAGCTAATTGTTTAGGCTTTTTTGCATGGTGTGCGCGCTTAGAATTTTTGCGGGCATTAGAGTGACGGTTACGTGGTACTGCCATGGGGTGTTAACTCCTCATCAAATTATAAAGTTTATAAGTGGGCAAAGGGACGGTACCCTTCATCTTCTGAATTACCGTCGGGAGAATCGCTATCTCGAAAAAATTTATTAAGCTCGCCCCGATGAGGGCATTGGCCGTTATTGCATTCCGCAAAAAAAGGAGCGGTCAGCAAAATGTTTTCTCTTAGCATCTCCTGAAAGTTGTAAATTCCCGATTTTATTTCTTCTGCCGGCACGGTATGATAAAAATTTTCTAATTTTATCGGTGTTTTTACCGCTTCATTGCAGATCACACACGGGAGAGTGGCAAACGTTTGAATGTCAAAATGTAAGACCAAATCGTTTTCTGCTAAATAAGCTTCCCCTTCTACGACCACTGGGTCAACAAAGCTTAACTCTTTTTCATGAATATCTAAAAACTCAGGGCCAAGCTTTTCAACAATAGCTTCTGCATGGCCATCTCTAAGTTGTTCAACATATATTTTAAATGCTTCGTTCATTCTTAAAATTCTACTCAAAGAGTTGATTTTTATCCAGTAAAAAAGCAAGCCTAGCTTTCCTAAGCTTGCTAAAGTCTGCCAAAACCATCCACTTCTACTCATCTTGGTCTAAAAATTAACCTTATAGCCTAAGCAATTAATTTTTTAAAAATTAGAGGGTTGCTTTTCTATTATCCATTTTCCAAAGAAGCTTATTGGAATGATCGACCTTACTCTTTTTTCTAGCTAATAACAGGTTTATCGGCTATGATAGCTCTTTAAATCACGAAAGGTGTAAGGGCTTTTTCAATAGCCTAAATGCTAGGATGTTAATACCATAAAAGTTCAACATGTATCCAGGCATTTATTGTCTTTGGTAGATCACTTGAGTAAGCTTTTGGCCAGGCAAGGACGCTCCTACAGTTTTGCAAAGCTATCATGTTTTTCATACATAATCATGAAAGACGCTTAAGATAAAATGATCCTAGCCTATTGATCTCTAGACATCCCACGACTTAGCTCAAACACTTTTCGTCCAAAATTAGGTAATCACAATGGACGAAATCCTTTTAAATATTGAATCCAAAGAAATCCGCTATGCTCATCTGCGCCATGGCCAACTACATGACTTAATCGTAGAAAGAAAAAAAGAAAGACAGTTAACGGGCAACATCTACCGGGGCCAAGTTACTAATATTCTTCATAACATTCAATCTGCTTTTATTGATATTAATGAAGGAGAAAATGGTTTTATTCACATCTCTGACATCATTGAAAACACTAAAAAATTCGAGCAAGTCTATGAGATGGATTTTGATCTAGATTATGACATCAAAACTCTAGACGATAAGCAGCAGCAAAATTTAGATATCGAGCAGGTCATGAAAATTGACCAGAATGTTCTAGTACAAGTGGTCAAAGAGCCTATTGGTTCAAAAGGTGCACGTTTAACCTCTAACATTTCCATCGCCGGGCGCTATTTAGTCCTGCTTCCCAACTCCATTCACCGGGGTGTTTCTCGTAAAATTGAGGATCGCAATGTGCGTGAAAGATTAAAAAAGTTAATTCGCGCTTTTGAAATGCCCAAAGATATGGGCTTAATCTGTCGAACGGCTAGCGCGATTGCCACTCCTGAGATGTTGATTGAAGAAGCTAATGATTTGCTCAACACCTGGAATAATATCATGGAGAATTTCAAGAAATCCAGTGAACCCACTCTTCTATTTGCTGAATCCGATATTATCAAGCGTGCAGTGATCCATGCGGTCGATAAACGTTATGAAAGAATATTGGTAGATGACTATAACGTTTATCAAACATGCAAGCGCTTATACAGCCGCTACGCCAATGAGCATGCTCTATGCGTCGAATATTATCGGGATAAAGTACCTATGTTTGAACGCTTTAATGTAGAGAGGGAAATAGAGAAAACTTTACGCCGTAAAATTTGGCTACCTAGCGGGGGTTACCTCTATTTCGATCGTACTGAAGCCATGCATACGATCGATGTCAATTCTGGGAGAAGCTCTAGTAACAAGACAGACGTAGAAGAATCGTTAGTAAGGATCAACTTAGAAGCTACGGAAGAAATTGCGCGGCAATTACGTTTGCGCAACGTGGGAGGGTTAGTCATTTGCGATTTTATCGATATGCGTTTACGTAAAAATCAACGCCGAGTTTTAGAACGCCTCAAAGAATTTATGAAAGAGGATTCGGCAAAATGCACAATTTTAGGAATGAGCGAATTTGGCTTAGTTGAAATGACACGCCAACGTAATCGAGGTTCTCTACACCAGACTATCTTCTGCAGCTGTCCTTATTGCGGAGGCAGTGGCCTTGTTAAAACGCACGAAAGCATCTCTATCGAGATTGAAAGGGCCCTTAAAAAAGTAATTGGATGCCATCAGCAGTTTGCTTTAAAACTGATCATTCATCCTGAACTAGAAAAATACTTAAAAGTTATTGACCAACAGTATTTATTTAAGCTGGCCGAAGAATTAAATGCGCACCTTCAAATTGCTACTGATGACAATATGCACATCAACGATTATCATTTCCTATCCACGATAAATAATAAAAAAATAGATGTCTGAGGTTTGGCATGGGCTACATGAAACTATTGAAGAGCCTAAAAAGTGAGGAAGCCCTTAACTCCAAACAATATGAAATTCTTGAAGGCTTTTACCTAAGTTTTACTCAAGCTGTCACTGAAAATAATAAGCCTATGTCAGCTTATGAACCTATTATCACCCAATATCTACAATTTGTCATTCAGGAAAACCAACAACCTTATGCATTTGAGCCTTATCATCGTGCCATTCGCACTCCCTATGACTACTACCGTCTGGGATTAGAAATGATGCGCCCTCTTATTGCTTTTGCTCATTCTAAAATCCACCACGCTCGATATATTGAAGAAATTGAAACGCATTTAGCTAATCAAGAAAATGTTATATTATTAGCTAATCACCAAATTGAACCTGATCCTCAAGTTATTTGTCTAATGCTAGAAAAAGACCATACTCGTTTAGCGGAGGAAATGATTTTTGTAGCGGGACATCGAGTCATTACTGATCCTCTAGCCATTCCGTTTAGTAAAGGATGTAATTTATTATGTATTTTTTCTAAAAAACATGTAGAAAATCCTCCCGAAAAGAAACAAGAAAAGCTTCTTTATAATCAACGTGTCATGCATCAAATGAGCCAACTGCTTGCTGAAGGCGGCAAATGCATTTATGTTGCCCCCAGTGGCGGCAGGGACCGTGCCAATATAAATACCGGCCAAGTAGAAATAGCTCCTTTTGATGCCCATAGTATTGAGATGTTTTGGTTAATGGCTCAGCATTCTGGGAAAAAAGCCCATTTTTATCCTTTAAGCTTGTCCACATACGATTTACTACCGCCTCCTCAAAGTGTCGAGAAAGAATTAGGAGAAAGGCGCCAGGCAAAATGCGCTCCAGTACATTTATCTTTTGGACAGGAAATAGATATGATTAATTTTCCTGGGAGCCAACACTTAGATAAAAAAACTAGGCGCATAGCTCGTGCTCAATACATCTGGGAGCTTGTTATGCAGCAGTACTGTCTTACCAGAAGCTGCGCCCCTCTCCACCCTTTACAAGCAAGCTCATAGCAAGCATCTGATTGGTTTCCCTCTATAACCAATATCCTAGTAGCGCCCTCCTATTATCTTTAAAGATTTAAAATGCTTTTAATCATTCAAGCTTACGTTCCTTTTCCTCATTTCCCCAGCTAGAGGAAAATGTACTTTTTTGCTTAAGTTGCTCAGGCGTATTGATCAGAGTGTAATAAAGCCCCTTGGCTTTATCCATGTGCCCTTTTATAAGCAAGCCTAGACGGCGTTTATTGTCTTTGCCTATACAGGCATGCGCAAAGCTTAGTAACTCACCATGCGTGAGTGCTCTAAGCGCTTGAATTCGTTTATCTATCCAATCAAAACGCCCCTCATACTTGAAGGCTAAGCTATGTAAAAGAGCTCCCAAGGATTCCATATTATGGGGAGGTTTCTCAAGCTCTTCTAAAAGAGAATTTTTAATTATTTCAAAATTTTTGGGAGTTAAATAGTTTTTATCAATTCCCTGCAAAAAGCTTTCAATAAACAGTTCAAAGCGCGCTAAAAGATCGCGAGGATCATGAGTATTAGATTGTACCACAAATGCTAGAAATAGTTTACGTTCAATTTCTTCGGCTGCGCTAGAAATAAGATAACCTGTCTGCTGCCGGGTACGTAACTCAGCAAAAAAGGGCTCCTTCATCGCTTTCATCAATATCTGTTGGGCAGCACGTTCTTTAAGTGTAAAGCTAGAATTTTCGATAGCTAATAAAGTGGCACTGCCTTGGACGGGAATTTTCATTTCCAAGAGAAAAGGGCCTTCCGCTGAAGATAAATCAATGATTTCAGCGTGTTTGTGCATTTGCTTGGGATAAGGTGCGCTATCTAAAGTTTTGATTAAGTTATCTGCATATTCTTTAGCCTGATTTTCAGTGACGTTTCCATAAATCAATCCTTCAACAAAAGACTGCTTAAATAACGACTGGACATCTTCCTGGAACTTAGCAAAGGAAAGTTTACGTATTGCGCTTATTTTCTGATGCTCCGCGGCATATTTTTTATAGATCGTTTGTTGAAAGAGCTCTTTAGCTCTTTTTAAAGGGGCTCTCTTATTAAAGTTTTGATAACGCCTTAGCAGTGATTGTTTAATTATCTTAAACGCTTGTTCTGAAAGCTTTAGATCTTTTAGCTGTTTAAGAATTTCTTCAAATAAAAGAAAAGCATGGTCATTATAACCGGTGATTTTGAAAGCTAGCCCATACTCGGTACGTGCCACACTAAAATTTAAACCTGCCACAGTGGCCGCATAGCTAAATTTGCTAAGATTTTCTTCCACTGCTTTAATGTAGATATCGCCCATCACAATTTTATTAGCATCCCCTATATCTATCGCAGGAGTTCTAATATTAAAATTCAAATAAAGTTGAGGAATAAGGAAATGCTGATCTTTTGCATAGTAAATCGTACCATGTTCTGAGTCTTCAATGAGGTGAGGGTGAGGCAGACGGGAAAGGTGTGTCTCCTTGCTAGGTACGGCATGAAGCAAATCCAAAGATTTAGGTAAAAAAGGATTGGGAGGAGGCAAAGTAATCTCAGCAATAGGGGTAGCAGATGCCCATTCTTGCATTTTAAAAGGCTCTATAGTTTTCATTGCATAAGCCACCTGTAGCCACTCTTCTTGATGGGTAGGTTCTACTCCGGTCAAGGAAGAGGGTGCTTGAATTAAAAAACGACAGTTGGAGGGAGTCAAATAGTCCAATAAATTCTGAACATCTGCCTGGCTAAATTTTTGAATCACTTTAGTTTGCTCAGGATAAGTGGCTATATTTTCTCTAACTAAAAAGTCGGCATTTTTCATAGCCGCTGTAAACACCTCCTCGCGTTGTTGATATTCATAGTTGAGTAAGTTAATTTGTCTAACCTCATCATAGATATAGCGAGGAAAAGGCTTTTCTTTCATCAGCGCTAGAGTTTGAAAACAACGTAAGATTATACGATCAATAGATTGAACTCCTTTATCGGTAAGATCCATTTGCACAAACAAAACTAAATTTTTTTCTCCTAGATTAAAAGTGCTGCATCCTAAATTTTCTGCTAATTTTTCACGTTTCAATTGCGCTAATAAGCTCTCCTTACCTTCATGTCCTAATACCTGGCAAATCAAACGATCAGGGTAGGTATCTTTCATTTCAGCAAATTCTTGGGGTAAATCCCACACCAACGTTAATTTGCGTATATTTTGGATAGGGGTGATATAAAAAAGTTTAGCTTCCATGTCAGGATTGTTTAGATCCATAGGAGGAACATAACAAACCTTATGCTTATCAGCGACATCACCAAATTCATCAACCGTTAACCGTGTCATTTCTTCTAAAGGTAAGTTAGATACAAGTAATAAACGCATAATATTAGAGCTGTAATGCTCGTTATACCATGCTTTTAAGATCTCTTGCGAAGCGGCTTTTAAAGTAGTGGAATTTCCTATGTTAAAACGGTAATTAGGATGTCGAGGATTCTGTATATGCTTCATGACCATCACCTCGCGAACGTCATCGTTTTCATAGTTTTTAGCATATTCCTGATCAATAGCGTTCAATTCTCGCACAATCCCTGACACGTTAAATAAAGGCTCTTTAAAAAAGCTGGCAAAGCGATCTAGCGCTTGAGGAAAAGCTTCATTATCGATGGAAAACATATAAGCGGTGTGATCATTAGCAGTAAAAGCATTAGAAAATCCGCCATGTTCTGTAATAAAACGTTGAAATTCTGATTCGTTAGGATACTTCTTTGTCCCTAGGAAAAGCATATGTTCCACAAAATGAGCAAGGCCAGGATATGGGTCGGGATCTTGCCAACTACCTGCTCCTACAACCAGAGTTGCAGAGGATTGATCTGTTTGAGGATCGGAAATCAAAACGGCTTGTAGCCCATTGTTAAGTTTGATTTTAAGTACTTGCGTTTGAGAAAAGGTAGGAGTTTTGACCTTCAGTAAAGCTTTATCTTCAATCAAGGTATAGCCCTTATTTTCCAGCGCTGGTAAAAGGGGGAAACTCAATAAAGAGCCTATATATCCTAAGGTAATTATTAAATAATTGATCTTCATAGCTTTGATGGTAGAAGGTTTAAAAAAAATCGAATATAGGGGATCGGCCAAAGAGACTCAAGAAAAAATTGAGAAAATAGAAGAGTAGAAAATAGAATTAAAAAAGTTTAAGTTTAAGAGAGGCGACGTCTGTCCTAGCTAAAACAAGTCTCGCTTGCTTCTTCTCTCCTCTCCTTGCCTTTTAAAGGTTTTACATTTTATAATAAACGAAAAAAATAATCGAGGATGTTATCCCTTATGCTGGACATTAAGCTACTACGCAAAGATGCTAAAGGAATAGAGGCTAAACTAAAAACAAAAGATCCTAGCATCAATTTAACTATTGTGATGGATCTGGATACGCAATTGCGTACTCTAAAAACACAATTAGAGGCTTTAAAGGCCACACGCAATGAATTTTCTCAAAAAATTGGAGAGATGCGTCGCTTCAACCAAGATGCCAGTGAAATGGTTAAAGAAGTGGCTTCAATGGCCGATGAGATCCATTCGCTTGAGCATCAATGCCAGCAAGTAGAATATTCTTTTAATTACGAAATTTCTAAGCTTCCTAACGTTCCCATGGAGGATATTAAGATTTCTGCTGATCCTAAGGAGAATGTTATCTTTAAAGAGGTAGGAAATAAAAGAGATTTTGATTTTGCTTTCAAAAATCATGTCGAACTTAATGAAAAATTAAAGTTATTTGATTTTGAACGCGGCGCCAAAATCTCTGGCTCCGGATGGCCTGTGTATCGAGGCTTAGGAGCACGTTTAGAGTGGGCACTTATTCAATACATGCTTAGTGTTCAAATCAAAAACGGTTTTGAACAATGGATACCCCCTCTTTTGGTAAGAAGGGAAATTGCGTATGGATCCGGGCAACTGCCTAAGTTTGAAAATCAACAATTTAAAATTCATGATGAAGATTATAATCTTTATTTGATACCTACTGCAGAAGTTCCTTTAAATGGACTTCATGCTCAAGAAATTTTAAATCCAGAAGAGCTTCCTCTGAAATATACTGCTTACACGCCCTGCTTTCGCCGGGAGGCCGGAGCTGCAGGCTCTAACGAGAGAGGCTTAATTCGCGTCCATCAATTTAACAAAGTAGAAATGTTTTGCTTTTGCTCCCCTGAGCAAAGTCCTCTTCTTTTTGAAGAAATGTTAAATAACGCAGAAGAAATTTTGCAAGGACTAGAACTTCACTATCGCATGGCCTTGCTAGTAACAGGAGACATGTCCTATGCTTCAGCTCGTACTGTGGATATTGAAGCTTGGCTGCCAGGACAGAATCGGTATTATGAGGTCTCTTCTGTCTCCAATTGCACGGATTTTCAAGCCAGACGTTCAAATATCCGCTTTCGCTCAGGAAAGGAAGGAAAACCTGAATTTGTTCATACCCTCAACGGCTCTGGCTTAGCTACCTCACGTTTAATGGTTTCTTTGCTTGAAAACAATCAAAATGCGGATGGCTCCGTTACTATCCCTAAAGTATTGCAAAGCTATCTAGGAGTAGAAAAGTTAGTCCCTCATTAAGATGGTAAACTACTTAAAACCCAAGCTTAGTAAACATGATCTAACCTTGGTTAAGAAGATGAAAATTAAAAGCCACATCTCTGCATGTTTTTTTCAAGGGGTTACCGGTAGGCTTCCAAGGTTTAAAGCCTTTCAGCAGATGCTAAAAATATTTGTGTGGTAGCTTTGTCTTAACCTCCTTGAATGAGACTGGATAGGATAACCAAGAATGAAAAATTTAGGTAAATAATAAAAACAGATCAGAGAGGTATAAATTAAAATTTTTATGCTTACTTCTTATTTTTTACCCGCACCAATAAGCAAAAAGAATAAATATTCTAAAAAACCCATTTTTCCCTAACTTATATAAAAAACGGACTCCCCTCATGTCTCATTCGCTTATTGACGATTTAATGCTTTTACTCGATCAAGCTCCTACAGCTTGGCATGCAGTAGATTATATAGGCAGATCTCTCCATGCTGAAGGATTTACTGAACTGGAAGAAGCCCAAGAATGGGAACTAGAAAAAGGCAAAGGCTATTTTCTTAAACGTAATGGGTCTTCAATTTGTGCTTTTATCACTCCTCAAGAATCGTTCAAAAAAGCCCACCTTATTGCCTCACATACAGACAGCCCTGGCTTCAAATTAAAGCCTAACCCTGAATTTCGCCGTGATAATATGACGATGCTTGCTACCGAAATTTATGGAGCGCCTCTTCTCACCTCCTGGTTTAACCGAGACTTAGGCCTAGCGGGAAGGGTCTTTTTAGCTCATTCTAATAATGCAATCAAACAGGCGTTAGTTAATATTGATAGCTATCCATTAATCATTCCTCAACTTGCTATCCACCTTGACCGTGAAGCTAATGAAAAGGGCTCCTATTTTAACAAACAAGAGCATTTTTCAGCCTTGGCCGCTTTAGATGCAGATCCTCAGCAATCATACCTTTTGAAAATATTAGAAGATAATATAAAAGATTCTTTCGAGTATATCTTGAGCCATGATTTATTCTTATATCCTTTAGAGAAAGCTAAACTTATAGGCCCTGAAATGCTTAGCGGTTATCGCCTAGATAGCTTGGCCAGCGTGCATGCAGGTTTGACAGCCCTTAAAACCAGCCATCCGCAAAAAAATATTCTGAATTTAGCTGTTTTTTGGAACAATGAAGAAATAGGCTCAAAAACAGCCCAGGGAGCTGACTCCCCTTTTCTTTTACAGGTTTTAGAACGTATAGCCATAGCTTTAAAACTTTCTAGAGAACAATTTTTGGCTCTTTTACCTCAATCTTTATGCTTATCTGTAGATTTAGCCCATGCCTTGCATCCCAATTACATGGAAAAACACGATCCGCGTCATGCTCCTTTAATGAACAAAGGACCTGTAATTAAATACAATGCAAATCAACGCTATGCCAGCGACGCTCAATCTTCAGCTAGCATCGTCCATTTATGCGAAAAGCATGTCATTCCTTATCAATTCTTTTCATGTCGCAATGATATTCCTTGTGGTTCTACCATTGGTCCCCTCCAAGCTTCTCAAACAGGCATTACAACAGTTGACATAGGCTCACCCCAGCTAAGTATGCACTCTGCTCGTGAGCTTATTGCTACCCAGGATCATCTAGAAATGTGTCGCTTGCTAGCAGCTTTTTTGCAAAGTTGATTT
>NZ_JRXI01000157.1:0-5562 GCF_000813645.1 Neochlamydia sp. TUME1
GAGTAAGATGTTTTCTTTAAAGGTTTAAACTAAACGACTAAAAGCTATGCAAATAGATACGCAAAACGTCGATCATTTAGGATTGGTAGCTTAGAATATGTGAGGAGATAGGGTTAGTTGACCTTATTGATCAAGCAGCAGGTAACCAGGCGAAGAATAAGCATCTAGCCTATGGGCAAGCTGTTAAATGCATGATCTTAAACGGATTGGGATTTGTAAGATGAGAAATCACGGCTTTAAGTACCCCTTAGGTAGATGTTCAATGGTGCTAGAAGAGATAAGATTCATTGTATGGCCTCTTTTTAAGTTTTATGCATGCTTCTTGGTGGCTCGTAAGAGGCATTTATATACATGGAGAATAAGACAAAACAGGCAAATAACATCTAAAAGCAACTTAGCGGCATACTTAGGCAAGCTAGCACCATAAAAACCATTAAAAATTCTTCTTATCCTTTATCAGAGAAGCATTAACTTCGGATGCTAATGGTTCTATAATAAGTCGGAAGGCTATCTATATTCTCAAAACCTTCTGGACCTATAGATATCTTCATTTTAACAAGCTAAATGCTGCAAATACATACTCTCCATTTATAACCTAAAACGTTGCTTTATTTTGTTAGGAATACTTTCCAGTGGATTTCGATCTAGATAAAGATTTAACTCGTTTGGCAGATGGCCTATTTCTGCTGGAAGGGAGGTAAGCTGGTTGCTGCTTAATTTAAGTTTTTCTAGCCGAGTAAGCTGCCCTATTTCTGTTGGAAGGGTGGTAAGCTGATTATTGTCTAATTTAAGCCTTTGCAGCTGCGATAACTGCCATATCTCTGCCGGAAGGGTGGTGAGTTGGTTCTTGTTTAAGTAAAGCCTTTGCAGCTGCGATAGCTGTCTTATCTCTGCAGGAAGGTTGGTAAGCTGGTTGTTTTCTAAGTGAAGTCTTTGTAGCTGAGATAGCTGCCCTATTTCTGCTGGAAGGGTGGTAAGATAGTTGTTTTCTAAGTAAAGGCATTGCAGCTGAGACAGCTGCCTTATCTCTGCAGGAAGGGTGGTAAGCTGGTTGTTGCTTAATTCAAGCGTTTGCAGCTGAGATAACTGCCCTATCTCTGAAGGTAATAAGGTTAAGCCTATCCTTGCTACATTTAACTTCTTAATATCTTTGCTATAGCTTTCAACCCACTCCTTAAAAAGCCTGCCTCTTTCTTTTAAAGGTAAATTTTTAATTTCTTCTTTCCCTAAATATTCTTCTCCTCCCCGAAGTTCTTTCCATATTAAAAGTCGATTAATGTTTACAAGATAAGAGCGGTAATTAGTGAGGGTAAAATCTCTTTTTTCTTCGATGCTTCCCTTAAATTCTAAAGGAGAAATAGACCTAGCTTGGGTAAAGGTTTGCCTGAAAATTGCATTTACCTTTGCTGCCTTTGAAAGCTCTTCTTCTAGCTTATAAATCCTATCTAAAACAAAAGTCTGCTTGTTAACGTCTCCTGCAGGAAAATGCATCTTACTTATTTGCTTATAGAGGGAAGGCATGACTTCTGTAGCCAGCAAATATCGCCATCTCGTACAAACGCTAGACAAGGAAGGTGCGGCGCAAACCTTTAAAATAGGAACTAATATTTCATTAGGTAGATGTTCAATGGTAATAGAAGAGCAAGGATTCATAGCATGGTCTCCTTCTAAGCTTTATGCCTATTTTTATTTATCTTTTAGGGACATTCATATACATGGAAAAAGCAAAATAGGCAAGCTAGATTTAAAAACAGTTTAGCGGCTTGCTTAGGCAGGCTAGCAATGCAAAAGACCATTAGAAATTGTTTCTATCTTTTAGCAGAGTGACATCCTCTCCACCTCGGGATGCTATCGGAAGGTTAGCTATATTCTTAACATTTTCCAAATGCATTAATTTATTTAGTACATTAAGTGATGCAGATACAACCTTTTCCAGTTATAGACTAAAAATCTGCTTTATTTCCTCAGGAATACTCTCTAAAGGATTCCCACTTACCTGAAGCTTTTTTAAAGCAGTTAGCTCTTTTATTTCGGTAGGGAGGGAGGTGAGCTGGTTATTATTAAGGTCAAGCTCTTCTAGCTGAAATAGCTGCCCTATCTCTGCCGGAAGAGTGGTAAGCTGGTTATTGTCTAAGTCAAGGTGATGTAGCTGTGATAACTGTCCTATGGTTGCTGGAAGAGTAGTGAGCTGATTGTTTTCTAAGTAAAGCCATTGCAGCTGGGATAGCTGTCCTATCTGTGAAGGAAGAGTGGTAAGCTGATTGTTATTTAAGCAAAGTGCTTTGAGCTGAGATAGCTGCCCTATCTCTGCAGGAAGAGTGGCTAGTTGGCTTTGGCTTAATTCAAGCCTTTGCAGCTGTGAAAGCTGCCCTATTGCTTTAGGAAGGATGGTAAGCTGGTTGTCGCTTAAGTAAAACCATCGCAGCTGCGAAAGCTGCCCTATCTCTGCAGGAAGGGTGCCTAGTTGGTTGCTGTTTAGCCAAAGATATTGCAGCTGAGACAGCTGCTCTATCTCTGCCGGAAGAGTGGTAAGCTGGTTGGTGTTTAAGCCAAGCATTTGCAGCTGCGAAAGCTGACCTATCTCTGTAGGAAGGGAGGTGAGCTGGTTATTGTCTAAGTTAAGCGTTTCTAACTGAGAAAGCTGCCGGATTTCCGCAGGAATAGCGGTTAGCTGGTTATTATTTAAGAAAAGGTATTGCAGCTGCACTAAATACCCTATCTCTGCAGGAAGGGTCGTAAGCTGGTTATTATTTAAGCGTAGCTCTCGTAGCCGCGGTAGTTGCCTTATTTCTGCAGGAAGAGTGGTAAGGTGGTTATTATTTAAGTAAAGGATGTAGAGATTTGGTAGCTGTCCTATCTCTGTAGGAAGGGAGGTGAGCTGGTTGCTATCTAAGTAAAGACCTTCTAGCTGCGATAGCTGCCCTATCTCTGCCGGAAGGGTGGTAAGTTGGTTGTTATTTAAGTAAAGGAATTGCAGCTGCGATAGATACCCTATCTCTGGGGGTATAAGGGTCAATCCACATTCAGTTAAGTCTAAGCTTCTAATATTTTTGCTATAGTTTTTTATCCAATCTCTAAGTAGCTTTCCTTTTACTTGTAAAGGCAAATATTTGATAGCTTCTTGGTCTAAGTATTCCTCTCCACCAGGGATTTTTTTCCATGTTAAGAGGCGGTTAATATTTACAAGATATGAGGAGTAATTAATCAGCGTAAAATATCTTTTTTCCTCGGTTATCCATTTAAATTCTAACTCTAAAGGTGAAAGCGAGCTAGCTAAAACAAAGGTTTGTCTAAAGATTGCATTTACCTTTTCTGTTACAGAAAGATCTTCTTCTAGCTTATAAATCCTATCTATAATAAAAGCCTGCTTGTAAACATCACCATGGGGAACATGCATCTTACCTATTTGCTTATAAAGGGTGGGCATGACTTCTGTAGCTAGTAAATGTCGCCATCTTGTACAAACGCTAAATAAGGAAGGTGTGACGCAAGCTCCTAAAATAGGAGCAAGTATTTCATTAGGTAGATGTTCAAGGGTGATAGATGAGCTAGGATTCATGGTAGGGTCTCCTTTAAGCTTTATGCCTATTTTTAGTTGCTTTTTAGAGAAATTCGTATATATGGAAAAAGTAAAATAGGCAAGCTAGATTTAGAAACAACTTAGCGCATGCTTAGGCAGGCTAGCAATGCAAACGACCATTAGAAATTGTTTCTATCTTTTAGCAGAATGACATCCTCTCTACCTCGGATGCTATTGGAAGGTTGTCTATATTCTCAACATCTTCTAAGCTCATCAATTTATTTCTTTACTACATAAGGTGTTGCAAATACAGATTTTTCCCAGTTATAGCCTAAAACGTTGCTTTATTTTCTCCGGAATACTTTCCAGTGGATTTCCATTTAGATTAACATTTAACCAGTCTGGCAGGAAACCTATTTCCGCTGGAAGAGAGCTAAGTCGATTATTATTCAAGTTAAGGTCTAACAGCTGGGATAGCTGCCTTATCTCTGCTGGAAGAGTCGTGAGATGGTTGTTGTGTAAGTGAAGCCATAGCAGCCGTGATAACTGCCCTATCTCTGCTGGAAGAGTGGTGAGCCGGTTATTGTGTAAGTAAAGCCATTGCAACTGAGATAATTGCCCTATCTCTACTGGAAGAGTGGTAAGTTGATTGTTATTTAAGAAAAGGTATTGCAGCTGCGATAGATACCCTATCTCTGCCGGAAGAGCCGTAAGCTGGTTGCTGTTTAATTCAAGTCTTTGCAGTTGAGACAGCTGCCCTATCTCTGCCGGAAGAGTGCTAAGTTGGTTGTTTTGTAAATGAAGGCTGTGCAGCTGTGATACCTGCCCTATCTCTACTGGAAGAGTGGTAAGTTGGTTATTATTTAATCGTAACTCTCGTAGCCGCGGTAGTTGCCTTATTTCTGCAGGAAGAGTGGCAAGGTGGTTATTATTTAAGTAAAGGATGTAGAGATTTGGTAGCTGTCCTATCTCTGCAGGAAGGGAGGTGAGCTGGTTGCTGTCTAAATAAAGCCCTTCTAGCTGCGATAGCTTCCCTATCTCTACTGGAAGAATGGCAAGTTGGTTATTATTTAAGTAAAGGTATTGCAGCTGTGATAGATACCCTATCTCTGCAGGAAGAGTGATAAGCTTGTTGCTATCTAAGTAAACTCCTTTTAGCTGGGATAGCTGCCTTATCTCTGCTGGAAGAGTCGTGAGCTGGTTGTTTTTTAAGTAAAGCCATTGCAGCTGAGGAAGCTGCCCTATCTCTACCGGAAAAATGGTCAGTTGGTTATTATCTAAGTAAAGCTCTTCTAGCTGAAATAGCTGCCCTATCTCTGCCGGAAGAGTGGCAAGCTGGTTGCCTCCTAAGTTAAGACTTTTCAGCTGAAGTAGCTGCCGTATCTCGGCAGGAAGAGTGGCAAGCTGGTTATTTTCTAAGTTAAGCGCTTTCAGACGCGATAGCTGTCCTATCTCTATGGGAAGAGTGGTAAGTTGGTTTTGTTCTAAGTTAAGACTTTTCAGCTGAAGTAGCTGCCCTATCTCTGCAGGTAATAAAGTCAAGCCCATTCTTGTTAAATCTAAGTCTTTAATATCTTTGCCATATCTTTCAATCCAATCTCTAAATAGCTTTCCTTTTACTTGCAAAGGCAAATATTTGATTGTTTCTTGGTCTAAGTATTCCTCTCCACCAGGAATTTTTTTCCACATTAACAGTCGATTAATATTTATCAGATAAGAAGAGTAATTATTCAGAGTAAAATATCTTTTTTCCTCGGTTATACATTTAAATTCTAATTCTGAAGGTGAAAGAGAGCTAGCTAAAGCAAAGATTTGCTTAAAGATCGCGTTGACTTTTGTAACTTCAGGAAGTTCAGCTTCTAATTTATAAATCTTATCCAAAATAAGAGCCTGCTCTTTAACATCTCTTTGAGGAACATGCATTTTACCTATTTGCTTATAAAGAGAGGGCATGACTCCCGTAGACAGTAAATGTCGCCATCTTGTACAAACGTTAAATAGGGAAGGGTTAACGCAAATTCCTAAAATAGGGGCTAGTATCT
>NZ_JRXI01000158.1:0-2915 GCF_000813645.1 Neochlamydia sp. TUME1
TGCGATAAATGACCTATCTCTGCCGGAAGAGTGGTAAGCTGGTTGTTTTTTAAGTAAAGCCATTGCAGCTGAGGAAGCTGCCCTATCTCTACCGGAAGAATGGTCAGTTGGTTATTATCTAAGTAAAGCTCTTCTAGCTGAGATAGCTGCCCTATCTCTACCGCAAGAGTAGTGAGCTGGTTATTGTTTAAATTAAGCTTTTTCAGCTGCGATAAACACCCTATCTCTGGGGGTAGAAAGGTCAGGCCAGATTCAGTTAAATCTAAGCTTTTAATACTTTGCCATGATTTTCAATCCACTCTCTGAAAAGCTCTCCTTTTTTTGTTAAAGGCAAATACTTGATTTTCTCTTGCTCTAAGTACTCCCTTCCACTAGGGAGGTTTTTCCACATTAACAGGCGATTAATGTTTACAAGATAAGAGGTATAGTTAGACAGGGTAAAACACCTTTTTTCCTCAGCTTTACATTTAAATTCCAACTCCATAGGAGACAGTGAGCTAGCTAAAGTAAAGGTTTGTTTAAAGATTGCATTTACCTTTGTTGTTACAGAAAGATCTTCTTCTAGCTTGTAAATCCTATCTAAAATAAGAGTTTGCTCGTTAACATCTCTATGAGGAGCATGCATCTTACCTATTTGCTTGTAAAGGGAAGGCATAACTTCTGTAGCCAGCAAATGTCGCCATCTCGTACAAACGCTAAATAAGGAAGGTGTGACGCAAACCTTTAAAATAGGAGCTAGTATTTCATTAGGTAGATGTTCAAGGGTGATAGATGAGCTAGTATTCATAGTAGGGTCTCCTTTAAGCTTTATGCCTATTTTTAGTTACTCTTAGAGAAATTCGTATATATGGAAAAAGCAAAATAGGCAAGCTAGATTTAAAAACAACTTAGCGCATGCTTAGGCAGGCTAGCAATGCAAACGACCATTAGAAATTGTTTCTATCTTTTAGCAGAGTGAGTCCTGCCCGCTTCGGATGCTATTGGAAGGTTATCTAGATTTTCCACATCTTCCAAATGCATCAATTTATTTCTTTAGTACATTAAGGCAGATACAAACTTTTCCACTTATAGACTAAAACGCTGCTTTATTTCAGCTGGGATGCTTTGCAGCGGATTCCCTTTAAGATTAAGATTTAACCGGTGCCACAGATAACTTAATTCTGACGGAAGAGTGGTTAGCTGGTTATTTTCTAAGTTAAGCTCTTGCAGCCGTGATAAAAGCCCTATCTCTTTAGGAAGGGAGGTGAGTTGGTTATTATCTAAGTTAAGCGTTCTAAGCAGAGAAAGCTGCCTTATCTCTATTGGAAGATTGGTAAGTTGGTTGCCTTTTAAATCAAGCCATTGTAATCGTAACAGCTGCCCTATCTGTGAAGGAAGATTGGTAAGTTGGTTGCCTTTTAAGTCAAGCCTTTGCAGCTGAGACAGCTGACCTATCTGTGAAGGAAGAGTGGCAATTTTGTTGCTGCTTAAATCAAATCTTAAGAGCTGAGACAACTGCCCTATCTCAGTAGGAAGAGTGGTAAGCTGGTTGCTACCTAAGTAAAGCCTTTTCAGCTGAGTAATCTGCCATATCTCTGCCGGAAGAGTGGTGAGCTGGTTGCTGCCTAAGTAAAGCCCATCTAGCTGAGAAAGCTGCCCTATCTCTGAGAGGAGAGTGGTGAGCTGGTTGTCTTTTAAGTAAAGCCAATCTAGCTGTGATAGCCGCCCCATCTCTTTGGGAAGAGAGGTTAGCTGGTTGTTGTTTAAGCAAAGCGTTTTCAGCTGCGATAAACGACCTATCTCTTCCGGAAGAGTGGTAAGCTGGTTATTATTTAAGTAAAGCCTTTTCAGCTGTGATAACTGCCCTATCTCTGCCGGGAGAGAAGTGAGCTCGTTGCTATCTAAATAAAGCTCATCTAGCTGTGATAGCTGCCATACCACTCCCGGAAGAGCGGTAAGCCGATTGTTGTTTAACCAAAGCCTTTTCAGTTGAGATAACTGCCCTATCTCTGCCGAGAGAGGCGCGAGCTCGTTGCTATCTAAGTAAAGCTCATCTAGCTGTGGTAGCTTCCATATCTCAGCCGGAAAAGCGGTGAGCTTATTGTCGCTTAGCCAAAGTATCCGTAGCTGGGAAAGTTGCCCTATCTCTTCAGGAAGAGTGGTGAGTTGGCTGCCGCTTAAATCAAGCTCTTGCAGCCGTGATAGCTGCCCTATCTCTATGGGAAGAATGGCAAGCTGGTTTTTTTTTAAGTTAAGACTTTTCAGCTGAAGTAGCTGCCCTATCTCGGCAGGAAGAGTGGTGAGCTGGTTATTTTCTAAGTTAAGCTCTTGCAGCCGTGATAGCTGTCCTATCTCTATGGGGAGAGCGGTAAGTTGGTTTTGTTCTAAGTTAACACTTTTCAGCTGAAGTAGCTGCCCTATCTCTACAGGTAATAAAGTCAAGCCCATTCTTGTTAAATTTAAGTCTTTAATATCTTTGCCATATCTTTCAATCCAATCTCTAAATAGCTTTCCTTTTGCTTGCAAAGGCAAATACTTGATTGCTTCTTGGCCTAAGTATTCCTTTCCACCAGGGATTTTTTTCCACATTAAAAGGCGGTTAATGTTTATCAGATAAGAAGAGTAATTATTCAGAGTAAAATATCTTTTTTCCTCGGTTACCCATTTAAATTCTAAAGGTGAAAGAGAGCTAGCTAAAGCAAAGATTTGCTTAAAGATCGTGTTGACTTTTGTAACTTCAGGAAGTTCAGCTTCTAATTTATAAATCTTATCCAAAATAAGAGCCTGCTTGTTGACATCTCCTTGAGGAACATGCATCTTGCCTATTTGCTTGTAAAGGGAAGGCATAACTTCTGTAGCCAGCAAATGTCGCCATCTCGTACAAACGCTAAATAAGGAAGGTGTGACGCAAACCTTTAAAATAGGAGCTAGTATTT
>NZ_JRXI01000159.1:0-3115 GCF_000813645.1 Neochlamydia sp. TUME1
TTTTTCTTTAGTACATTAAATGGCAAAGATACAAGCTTTGCCAGTTATAGATTAAAGCGTTGTTTTATGTCCTCAGGAATACTTTCCAAAGGATTTCCATTTAGATCAAGACCTAGCTCCTGCGATAACTGTCCTATCTCTATTGGAAGAGTGGTGAGCCGGTTGTGGGGTAAATCAAGCCATTGCAGCTGAGAGAGCTGCCCTATCTGTGCAGGAAGAGAGGTGAGTTGGTTATATTCTAAATTAAGCATTTGCAGCTGAGAGAGCTGCCCGATTTCTGCAGGAAGATTGGTGAGCTGGTTATTATTTAAGTTAAGCTCTCTGAGTTGCAATAGCTGCCCTATCTCTACCGGAAGAGTGGTGAGCCGGTTATTATTTAAGTTGAGGTCTCTGAGTTGCAATAGCTGCCCTATCTCTATCGGAAGGGTGGTAAGCTGGTTATTATATAAGTTAAGCTCTCTCAGTTGCAGTAGCTGCCCTATCTCGCCAGGAAGGGAGGTAAGCTGGTTGCCTCCTAAGTTAAGGGATTGCAGTTGCGATAACTGCCCTATTTCTATAGGAAGAGTGGTGAGCTGATTATTTGCCAGGTCGAGCTCTTGCAGCTGAGAAAGCTGCCCTATCTCGCCAGGAAGTGCTGTGAGTTGGTTGTTGTTTAAGTAAAGCATTCTTAGCTGCGATAAACATCTTATCTCTGTAGGTAAAAATTTCAAGCTGATTCCTCTTAAGTCTAGCCTTGTTATATCTTTGCCATGGTTTTCAATCCATTCCTTAAAAAGTCTGCCTTTTTCTTTTAAAGGTAAAGGTTTAATTTCTTCTCTCCCTAAATATTCTTCTCCTCCAGCAAGTTTCTCCCACATTAAAAGGCGGTTAATGTTTACAAGATAAGAGCAGTAATTAGTTAGAGTAATATATCTTTTTTCCTTAGGTTTATCTTTAAGCTCTAAATCTAAAGGTGAAAGAGGGCTAGCTAAAGCAAAGATTTGCTTAAAGATTGCATTTACCTTTTCTGCTACAGAAAGATCTTCTTCTAGCTTATAAATCCTATCTATAATAAGAGCCTGCTTGTAAACATCATCATGGGGAACATGCATCTTGCCTATTTGCTTATAAAGGGAAGGCATGACTTCAGTAGCCAGCAAATGTCGCCATTTTGTACAGACGCTATATAAAGAAGGCGCAGCGCATGCCTTTAAAATAGGAGTCAGTATTTCATTAGGTAGATGTTCAATGGTGAGAGAAGAGCTAGGATTCATGGTATAGCCTCTTTGAAGCTTTATGTCTATTTTTAGCTGCTTTTTAGAGGTATTTATATACATGGAAAAAGCAAAATAGGCAAGCTAGATATAAAAACAGTCTAGCGGCTTGCTTAGGCAAACTAGTACTATAAAAGCCATTAGAAATTCTTCTTATCCTTTAACAGAAAAGCATTATCTTCGGATGCTAGCGTTTCTATAATAAGTCGAAAGGTTATCGATATTCTAAACACCCTACAAACGCATCCATTTATCTCTTTAGTAGATTAGGTGCTACAAATACAAACTTCTCCATTTATAGCCTAAAACGTTGCTTTATCTCCTCAGGAATACTTTCCAGTGGATTTTCTTTTAGATTAAGATTTAACCCTTCCGCCAAATAAGCTATTTCTGCTGGAAAGGAGCTAAGCTGATTATTACATAAATTAAGCACTCTCAGCTGAGATAACTGCCCTATCTCGGCACGAAGAGAAGTAAGCTGGTTATTGCTTAAGTAAAGCTCTAACAGCCATGAGAGCTGCCCTATCTCTGCAGGAAGTGTGGTGAGTTGGTTATTATTTAAGTGAAGCCTTTGCAACTGCGATAATTGTCCTATCTCTGTGGGAAGAGTTGTAAGCTGGTTATTGCTTAAGGAAAGCCATGTCAGCTGAGATAGTTGCCCTATCTCTGCAGGAAGGGTGGCAAGCTGGTTGCTGCTTAATTCAAGCGTTTGCAGCTGAGAAAGCTGTCCTATTTCTGCTGGAAAGGAGGTAAGCTCGTTGCTGCTTAAGCAAAGTTGAGAAAGCCGCGATAGCTGACCTATCTGTGCTGGAAGAGAGGTAAGCTGGTTATTCTCTAAGTAAAGGTGTTGTAAACCAACCAGCTGCCATATTTCTGCTGGAAGGTTGGTGAACTGGTTATTGTTTAAATAAAGTTTATTGAGCTCCCATAGTTGCCTTATCTCTACAGGAAGAATGATAAGTTCGTTGCAGTTTAATTTAAGCTCTTGGAGCTGAGAAAGCTGCCCTATCTGTGCCGGAAGGGAGGTAAGTTGGTTTCTATCTAAGTTTAAGATCGCTAGCTGAGAAAGTTGCCCTATTTCTGTAGGCAAAAACGTTAAGCCAACTCCCTGTAAATCTAATTCCTTAATATCTTTGGCATGATTTTCAATCCACTCTCTGAAAAGCTCTCCTTTTTTTGTTAAAGGCAAATACTTGATTTTCTCTTGCTCTAAGTACTTCCTTCCACTAGGGAGGTTTTTCCACATTAACAGGCGATTAATATTTACAAGATAAGAGGTATAGTTAGTCAGGGTAAAATACCTTTTTTTCTCAGCTTTACATTTAAATTCCAACTCCATAGGAGACAGTGAGCTAGCTAAAGCAAAGATTTGCTTAAAGATTGCATTTACCTTTGCTGTCTCTGAAAGCTCTTCTTCTAGCCTATAAATCCTACCTAAAATAAGAGTCTGCTCGTTAACATCTCTATGAGGAGCATGCATCTTACTTATTTGCTTATAAAGGGAAGGCATAACTTCTGTAGCCAGCAAATGTCGTCATCTTGTACAAACGTTAAATAAGGAAGGGTTAACGCAAGCTCCTAAAATAGGAGCAAGTATCTCATTAGGTAGATGTTCAAGGGTGATAGATGTGCTAGTATTCATGGTAGGGTCTCCTTTAAGCTTTATGCCTATTTTTAGTTACTTTTTAGAGAAATTCGTATATATGAAAAAAGCAAAGCAGGCAAACAAGATCTAAAAACAGCTTAGCGGCATGTTTAGGCAAGCTAACAATATAAAAAAACATTAGAAATTCTTTCTATCTTTTAGCAGAGCCAGCCTTCCCTGCTTCCGATGCTATCCAAAGATTATCTATATTCTTACA
>NZ_JRXI01000160.1:0-11577 GCF_000813645.1 Neochlamydia sp. TUME1
AGAAAGCTGCCCTATCTCTACCGGAAGAGTGGTAAGCTGGTTGTTTTTAAGTAAAGGCATTGCAGCTGAGGAAGCTGCCCTATCTCTGCCGGAAGAGTGGCAAGCTGATTGCCTCCTAAGTTAAGGGTTTGCAGTTGCGATAACTGCCCTATTTCTATAGGAAGAGTAGTGAGCTGGTTATTATCTAAGTAAAGCTCTTCTAGCTGAAATAGATGCCCTATCTCTACCAGAAGAGTGGTAAGCTGGTTATTGTTTAAATTAAGCTTTTTCAGCTGCGATAAATACCCTATCTCTGGGGGTAGAAAGGTCAAGCCAGATTCAGTTAAATCTAAGCTTTTAATATCTTTGCCATGATTTTCAATCCACTCTCTAAAAAGCTCTCCTTTTTTTGTTAAAGGCAAATACTTGATTTTCTCTTGCTCTAAGTATTCCTCTCCACCAGGGATTTTTTTCCACATTAAAAGTTGATTAATATTTATAAGATAAGAGGAGTAATTATTCAGAGTAAAATATCTTTTTCCCTCGGTTACCCATTTAAATTCTAATTCTGAGGGTGAAAGAGAGCTAGCTAAAGCAAAGATTTGCTTAAAGATCGCGTTGACTTTTGTAACTTCAGGAAGTTCAGCTTTTAATTTATAGATCCTATCTATAATAAAAGCCTGCTTATAAACATTACCATGGGGAACATGCATCTTACCTATTTGCTTATAAAGGGTAGGCATGACTTCTGTAGCCAGCAAATGTCGCCATTTTGTACAGACGCTATATAAAGAAGGCGCAGCGCATACCTTTAAAATAGGAGTCAGTATTTCATTAGGTAGATGTTCAATGGTAAGAGAAGAGCAAGGATTCATAGCATGGTCTCCTTCTAAGCTTTATGCCTATTTTTATTTAATTTTTAGAGCTATTCATATACATGGAAAAAGCAAAATTAGGCAAGCTAGTATTATAAAAAACCATTAGAAAAGGCTATGAGGTGCTTTTTTTATAGAACATACCAGCTTTTTCACTGGATATCTATGGGCCATGGAGATGGAAGCTATAGAAAAAGGTTATAGCAGATCACAAAAACTATCCACCCTGGCTCACCAGCTATGATTGAGGATAGTTCCATCCTAAGATAAAAAATTTAATGAATGAGCATCGATCAGCCAATAGCAAAGGTGGGTCTGTTTAAGCTTGCCTAACAGCAATCTTAAATAAAAGCATTTAGCTTTTCTGTATCAATAAATTTTGATTAAGGTGGAGTTGTTGTTCAATTTTTTCATAAGGAACAAGGGCAGCTTCCTCATGGATGCCTTCGCAATATTGTGCCGCTGCTTTCCAACTTTCTTCCGAAGCCAGATTCTCTTTCCACCACGGAAAGGTGCGACATTGTCGCGGGCGTTCTTGATAGATAGAACACTTTTTATCTTTTAGAAAAATACAATCATATTCATTGTTAAAGTTTTTCTTTTCAATCAGTGAGTATCGATTCTCGCGCTGACGGGTGTATTTTTTCTTAAACATCTCTAAAGACATCTTTAACAGCTTAGCAACTGCCTGCATCTCTAGTTCTGTTATCCATACGTAGCCTGGCGAGCCTGTGCAGCATTTTCCACATTCAGTACATTGAAAACGTAAGCCTTCTTTATACCAAGGTAAAGCTTTAGAAGTTTGGGTATTATCATTATTTTTATCCATCACGTCCTCCTGCAACAGCCTTAAACAAATTTAAGCCCTATAAAACATAATAAGGTCTACCTATCAATGGCCAAACAATAGATCTAGCGGCAATTTTTTAAGCTGTAGCCCAAGCAAAGGGAATGACCTCGGCAATCGTAGAAGCCTGATGACGTAGCATCATCAAGCGATCAAAACCTATTGCAACGCCACAAGCATCAGGAAAACCTTTTTTTAAGGCTTCCAAAAAAGCTTCATCAATGGGTAACTGATTTTTGCCTAAACTATCCCTTATTTGATTTGCTTCCATCAAACGCTTACGCTGCTCACCTACATCTCCCAGCTCATGATAGCCGTTAGCAAGTTCTAAGCCGGCGTAATAAATCTCAAACCGTTCCGCGATCTGCTCGTCATTTTGCCATTTTGTCTGAGCGAGAGCCGCTTGGGTGGCAGGATAGTCAGTCAAAACACAAAGCTTATCTTTTCCTAATTGCGGTTCAACCACCATAGCTAAAATAAGATTTAAAAGAGCATCTTTCCCTTCTTTTTCAATCTGGACGTAGGGTTGAATACCTCTATTCTGCAAATATTCTATCAAATCAGGAATAGAAGCTTTAACATAATCTAAATTAGCGTATTCCTGCAGAGCTTCACGATAACTTATGGTGTAAGCAGGCAAAGGACCCAAGAACAGACGAACAAAATCTAAAGCTTCTGCAATCATAAATTCATAAGAGACACCTAAACGATACCACTCGGCCATCATAAATTCAGGATTATGCTTACAGCTAAATTCAGCGTCACGAAAAACATGTGATAGCTGATAAATATCACTCATTCCTTCTGCAAGAAGCCTTTTCATCCCATATTCTGGGGAAGAATGCATATAACGTATTTCAAGGTTTGCATAGCGGGCAGGAATTAAATCGATATTAGCATCAACAGAAGCCCCTTGAGTAAGAATAGGGCAATCCACTTCTAGGATTTGTTGCTTGGCAAAAAACTCTCGTGCTTGGGCTAGCATGTAGGCCCGATCCCTAAGGATCTTGACTCTATTTAACTGGGCAGCCATCTATGAAACGCGAGAAACATATTCGCCAGTGCGCGTATCAACTTTAACTTTTTCACCCTGTTCCACAAAGATAGGCACCTGAATTTTAGCACCACTTTCTACAACAGCAGGCTTCAACACACGACCAGAAGCTGTATTTCCTCGCGCTCCTGGAGAGGTTTCAGTTACAATCATGTCGATGAAAGTAGGAGGTTCTAGTGTAACCGGCTGCCCTTTGTAAAATACTATAAAATACAAATGGTCTTCCATTAACCACTGAGCATTATCGCCTATGCTTACAAAAGGGATTTTAACCTGGTCAAATGTTTTATCATCCATAAAGACTACCCCATCGGCCTCTTTGTAAAGCATGCGCATTTCAGCTTCAACTACATCGGCCACATCTGCTTTATCTCCTGATTTAAAAGTCTGCTCAATCGTACGGCCTGTAGTAAGATGCTTTAATTTCACACGATTAAAAGCTTGTCCTTTGCCGGGCTTAACAAATTCATTGCTTACAATTGTATAAGGTTGTCCATCCACTTCCACTTTTATTCCAGCTTTGAACTCATTTGTACTAATTTGTGCCATAAAAATTCCTTAAACTCTGCTTTTTTTTAAATAATAGATAACAATTTACCATAAGTGAGATAGATTTGTCCAGTTGTACAAACAATAGATTACTTAAGTAGACGCTGTTACATTTTCTTACTCCTGACAAATGGCTATATGGCCAACGAAGGCAAAAATCAATCTACCAGGCGATTAACTTCTAAACTTTAAGCCTCTTAATGTTATATTTACGCCTGCGCAAATTTAAGCTAATGATTAACAGCTAGAAGCTTTCCCAAATATATTGGGGGGCATGAGTGCTCCTACTATGCTAGGTCGGGCTTTTTCCAGCCTTCATCAATCTTTTAAGTACTTACTCTACCATCCTTCTGGCCAATTTGATAGTTAAGGGTTCTGAAGCTAAAGGATAAACATCTTATCGACAACAAACTTCTGCTACGAAAAAAATGTATGATTAAAATAGTGAACGAGCTAGAGAAAAAACATATCTCTAATGAAATCCCCCTTTTCTTAAAAAGTGGGGTACTAGCAAAAATCTATGCAGAGCCTACCCAAGAAGGCGAACTATGGAAGAAAATCGAAAATTTACAAAAGCAACCCTGGCTTACGTAAGGGAGGATAATAAAATGAAGCGAAAATTTATCTTAAATGAGAGTATTCTTATTCCTTAATAATAAGGAGGTTAGGGATTTTATGACCTCCGCATCGTCTACCAAATTGTGCGAAATATCGACATGAGTGAGCGACCTATTGCTCTCCACAAGTTTAGCTAAAGCAGTAACACCCTTGTCGCGTATCAGGTTAATCTTAAGAATAAGCTCGCTGATTGAAGGATTGTATTTTAAGGCTTTAGATAAAGCAAGAGCACCTTCATCCTCTATGCGATTATTTTCGAGAACAAGCTTAGTAATTGAGGTCTTGCCCTTTAGGGATTTAGCTAAAGCAATCGTGCCTCCATCTGCCAGTTGATTATTAGAGAAGTTTAGCTCAGTGAGCGAATAGTTTCTTTCTAAGCTTTTAGCAAAAACGATAGATCCTCCTTCATTTAGTTGATTATCACTAAGTTCAAGAATGGCAAGCGAGGAATTACTTTTTATCCCCTCAGCAAAAGCCATGATACTTTGAGAGTCTAACGGTATATCATAGAGTCTTAAATGGGTAATTGAAGGTGTACCCTTCAGAGCTTTTGCTAAAGGGATTGCTGTCGGATAAGCTATCTCATTACCCCAGAAGCTCAGCCGATTGAGCGTCTGGTTATTTTCTATGACCTGTGCTAAAGCCGTAGCAAATGGATAAGCTATTGGAAAGCCGGAAAGGTCTACCTCTTGAAGCGAAGAATTTAGCCTAAGACCCTCTTTTAAAGCTTTACATTCTTCTTCTGAGAGAAGCTCTTGGGTAATCTGAAGAGTGCGAAGAGTATTCTCAAATAAGGCTCTAACTTGCAAGGTAATCGCTAAAGAAGAAGGAGGGAGATTGTACCGCATTAGCAAGGAAGGATCGCGGTGAGGTAACGTTAAACTTCTAAGACGTGGATAGGTCTCGATGAGCAATGCAACCTGATGGGCAGGAAGATTTACGCATCCTTCTAAATCAAGCTCTTCTAGAGAAGGGGCTTCTAGCTGTAGAGAGGTTAATGCTGCATTATTTTTTAAAGCTAGAAAACGCAAGTTGGGAGCTTTTAAAGCCAGCTTAGAAAGACGCTTACAATTAGACAAATCAAGATAAGTTAAGCAAGGCAATTCTACGAAAGAAAAAGATTTTAAGGCATCGCAATGACTAGCATCTAACTTGGTAAGAACCTTAGAAGCTTCTAATAACCGTTTTAAAAGAGACCTCTCTAAAGATTTACAATTTTTTAAAGACAAGCTGTTGAAAGAAGAAGCAGCCATAGCTTTAAGCAAAGCTAGCTCTTGCTTTTGTTTAGAAATTTTTAAGAAAGCTAGGGCAGCTTCACGTAAGCCATCGGTTAAAAGTTCTTGAAAAGGTTCGATATTTCCTTTTTTTATAGCAGCGGCGACCGCTTGAAGATGGCGAGGACAACTTTGGCTGATCAGCATCTCTAGTTCTTTTAAAGCCTCTTGAGGCAAATAGCGCTTTTCATGCCTGGCTAGATCTTTAGCGGGTATATTGCTTGATTTTAAAAGTGAATTGGTAGTACTACTAGTTACTAAGCATTGCTGAGCTTTATCATAGAAATGTCCTGGCCCCTTCAAAAAGCGCTCGTAAGGAGAAGCGGTTGTATCTTGCAAAAGGTGGGCATAATATTTTCCCAGCGAAGGATCTAAGCGGAAGAGAAGTTCTAGAGGAGTTATTGCGGCATTGCTTTCTATAGCATGCTGCATACAGGTAAGTTTTTGGTAAAGTCTAACAATAGTTTTTGGAGGCAAAAGGATAGAAATCACAGGTTTTTGCTTGTTATAAGCATACACATAATCACGTTCTTTTTCGTTAAAGAGACTCTCATAGCGCTGCTGCTGCTCATCGAGATTCTTTAGCCAAGTTTGCAATATTTCTAGGGGCTTAATTTTTAGGAAAAGTTTTCTTGTTTCAGAATGAAGAGCAGTGTGCATTTGATTTAAGCAAAATAGGATACATTTAACTTTCAGTTTTCCATCCTTGGAAAAAGAGGGAAGAAAAGCATGGTCGTTATCGATACTTACGATTTGTTCTTTTTTTTCACCTTGATGATTAGTAAAGGATTGCAAGATGTAATTATCGGGTTTGCCATCCTCCGGATTAGCTAACATAGCTAAGAGCATCATATTGTGCACCCGATGCAAATCTAGATTGGTTAAAGTGCTGCCTGCTTTTAAGACCTCATCTAAATTCTTTCCTTCACTTGTTTCTGAAACTAACAGAGGATAAGGGTGATGACGAATATTGTAGCATTTGAATAATTCAGTCTCGGGAACGCCATGCCCAATAATCAAGCGATGAAGCCTTCCTACAGCATACTCCATTCCTGCCATCTCAGGATAAGGCTTAAAATGAAGCTTACGATGCAGATAGCTAACCGCTACAACAGCACTGCGTCCATATGTACGAGGCAGTTTATAAAATTCTAAGCCTGCATCAAGCGGAAGTTGCTGCACGACGTGGGGATGTAACTTTGCTTTTCCAGAATCGACGCCTTCCCATTCAAATCCTTGACCCGTAGCTTTTGAAGTAAAGACAGCAAGAGAGCGTAGGTAAGCGAAGGCTGGTAATTGAGCTTCAAGGCAGGAAAGAACTTGCTCGAGATGAGGGTCATGGGCATGTTTATTAACAAATTTTAAAATCTTAGAGGGATGGGCTTTAGCACCAGCCCCATTTTTAGCTAGCTCAATGAATATAAAGAGATTGTCTTCAGCCATAGCTTTTTCTAACGGCGTCTCCCCTTGACGAAGAAGATCTGGGTAGTCCAAATCCGCTCCCCTCTTAACTAGCTTGGCTAATAAAACACTAAAGCGGCAAGATGCATAAGAGGCACGGTTAATTAAAGGAAAAATAGGAGGAGAGCTCTGTCCGTCTAAAACATTAGGATCAAGCTTTTCGTGTGCCAACAAAAGTTCTGCGATTAAGAAAATCTGCTCTTCTTCCAAGTTAGGTAAGTGATAGATGCGCATAAGCTTATGTAAAGCTGTTTGTCCTGCTTCATCGGCTTGATTGATTTCAGCTCCTAGTTGAAGAGCTAGCTTAACCAAAGAAGCCCTACCTAGGTCGATACCAGTAAACAACAAATTTTGCTTTTGTGCCAAGGAAAGAGGCAAAGGCGGACAAAACGAAAGATTAGCAACAGCTTTTAGTGGAGTAAGCTGGGTAGAAATACGACTGGACCAATCTAATGAGGATAAAAAAGCACCCACTTCTTCTTCAAGGGAGATCAGATACGGTAAAGCTTTGGGGGAAGATAAATGTGTAGAGCAGACCAGAGCTTCAACAGTTGTGCTTTGATGGTGCAGAGATAGTAAGGCGTCGAGTGGATTGGCATGTGTTTGCATAAGAACTTGGTAACAGGCAAAGGCGGTCGGCTCTAAAACCTTAAAAAGATCATGGTGAGTGACTAAATCTTGCTTAAGCTTATCCTGCAATAGCTGCAGTTTTTTAAAAAATATAGTCAATAGTCCCTTCGGCAATAAAAGGGGAATATCCAACTTTTTTTCAGCTGTTTCATCTAAAAAATCTTTGTTTGTTAACTGTTTTTGGAGGATAAGCCTTTTATATTGTTGATTTCTTTGGTCTAGTCGCTTAATCCAGTGCAGCAAGAAATCGAGGGGGTTTAAATTTTTTAGAAATTCTTTGTTTAAGGGGGCAATAGGTTGGTCCATGCATCCTTTCAGCAATAGAGGCAGGCATTTTAAATGGATTCCATGCCCTTTTTCTGCTGGAATAATCGCAGGCTCAAAGGCTTGATCATTATCAATGCAGACAAGCTTTAAGCCTTCTAGCTCTTGATCCTTCCAAATAAGTTCTACAATATAGTTATCGGCTTTGCCATCATTAGGTAGGATAAGGAGACTGGCCAGGATTAAGCTGCTAAAAGCCTCTTTATCAATTTTTTGTAATAAGGGTGGAAGATGACGAAAAAGCTCTTTTATAGATTTTTTAGGAAAAAGCTTAGCGATCCAGCGTAAAGCTAAAGGTAGCTCAACTAAAGAAGCTAAAGAAGCATTTGCGGCTAGCTTAGGATGTAACTTTAGCATGGTTAAAAGCTGCCAAAAATTATTTTCTTCCTTATTTTCTAAAAAATCTTTACGAAAAATGTCCAAGCCTTGCTCGTCAGATTTTAAGCTAAAATCTCCTGTGCAGGAAAATTCTTTTAAACGCAACTCTTCTGGCAGCTGCTCCACCCATGTTTTATAAGCATGGAAAAGCTTTTCAGGAGCAGAGGAGTAAGGCTTATGTGCTTCTTCTAAGAAATAAGGCCAGCTTTCAATAAGCTCTTCAGCCGTTAGTTCATCGCATAATAAATCAAAGATTTCCAAGATACTGATGAGGTCTACGAGCAAAATCGCTGGAGGGCGTTCGGCTTCAAGAGAATGACCTATTGTATAGCCTACCTGCACTGTATAAGACTCATAGTCAGTAGCTTTACATAATCTCTCTTTAAGCTGAGGGTATTCTTTAAAGATCTGAAAAGAGGTTTTGCCTTGCCATAATTGCTCATTAAAGATCTGTTTGGCTTCCTCATCTGGTGAGGCGTGCCAATTGAAAATCCTAACATTTGAAATTTTAAGGAAAGAGGTAGGAGCGGCAATTAGAGATTTGGGCGAAAAAGCTTGGGTTAAAGAAGTAGCAGCATACTCCCAAGCCGGCTTCAAATAATCAGAAATAATTGCCGCTTTAGGATTACCTTTACAATGTAAACCGCCTAAAGAAGCAACTGCATGCCTGCCATGCGTATTGGTACGGCAAGGCAGCCCTAGATCATCCATAGAGAGCATAGCAAGAGCTTTATTTATATCGAGGAGAAGAAAACCCACAGAATCTCCACAGACCTGGGCTTTCAAAGCTAGTATAGCTTCTCGCTTCTCTAAGGTAGAAGCCTCAAGGAGCTGGGTTATAAAGTTAGTATAATAGGTCTCTAAGATTTTTAGCTTATCTTTAAAAGAGGAAGTTGTAATTGAAGTGATAGTATCCACAATAGTAGCTAAGACTCTATGAAAAGGTTGTAAACGTGGGTAGGAAGCCACGCTTATCCCCTGTTCAATTATCTCCTTTCTTTGTTCTTCCGTGACTATAAACCAGGGTAACTTAAGATTAGGCACAAGCTTAGCCAGTTTATTTCTTTCTTTGGCAGTATAAAGAGAAGATTCGGCATGAAGGTGGGCTATGGTTTCTCCTAGGAGATCTTTTTCTTGGCCTAAATAATTTATTAAACGCTCCTTTAAAAGCTTTTCTTCCTGTGTGCTTTTTATAGGCATTTGAGGCCATTTTTGGGGGCAAAGAGGAGATAAAGAAGGAGTAGCGCAGTTTTGCTCTGTAAAAGGTGAAAAAGAGACATCGCTGTCAGGGCCTTCTGATTCTATGACGGACTCTTGATGGAAAACGCGCTGCAAAGGGCCTAGCGAGGGAGTGATTTGCATATAAATTCTTTAACTTTGTTGAGTGTTTATGACTGCTTTTAATTGTGCCGGATAAAAAATTAAAAAAATGATCTCTATTTTTCTCAGCGGAGCCTTTAGCTACTATTCTTAAGTAAGTCTCTCTGAATATTATTAAACTCGCCTCAAAGACATAAATTAAAAGGAGGCTTTTTGTGGTTATCTTGCAAACTAATGTCACACTTTTAAAGATGAAGGGATGTTAAGGTTATATTCATATTTGCTTGTAAAAAGGCCCAAGAAAAGAATGTCTAGCAATTGTTTTTCTTTTCATTTACCTCTCCTCGATAATTGTCTAGATAAATTCCTCGATCGACTTCCCTTCTTTCATTCATTTATTAAAATACTGCTTTTTCCCTACAGAAGGCACTTTAGCTTATTAAATAAGCATTTATCTTTTTTCATAAAAAACAATTTAAATCCCTAAAATTTTGCCCAAAAAATTAAAATTGAATTTTTAGAGATTTTTTCTTATTTCGTCAAGAAAAGGTTATTTTCACCCACTTATTTTAAATACAAGGCAGCTAAAAAATTCACTCTGCAAAAGATATTTTTAGTGAAACTGGGAAAAAATTTGTTTAAGGGCTTAGGAATATTTACGCTCACCTACCTTTTAGAGGGCCGGATTTATAGAAAAATCACTAATTTTCTTACTATCTAGCTCTTTAAAAACCTAACAACTATGGCAATATGCTAAAAGGCAAGCTTGCCACATGCAACTAGCTAAAGGTAAGATTATTCATTGAGGATACGATAAAAAAGGACCTTATATGGATTAAAATAACATCCGTGGTTAGCATTTTTCCTTACCTTTACAGCCAAATTAAGCTAGGAGCCAAGCTTTTTCTCACACACTCTTTGCTATAAAATTATGCTTATTCTGTAATTTTTACCGGCTGCGGAAGGCTAGTTTTTAGGTGGGTAATCTAAAAAAGTCCTTATCAACATCTAATAGTATTTAATTTCCGAGGGGAAGATAAAAAAGATAGTCTTTATTTAAAGACTTAAAAGCCTTTCCCCGTAATTTTATTTCTTCAGTTCCTTAAGAGCCGAGACGCATCTATAGCCATTCTCTACATTATTACTAAAACATTAAATTCTCATGCAGGAAGCTGCTCCAATCCCCATCAAGCTTAATTGAAGAGGGCTTTAAAATTGGTTAAAGAAGAATAGCATTTTTGCTTGCAAGTTCATTCGTAGCCTCCTTTCAACGTTTCTTGACTCTAATGTTTTATCTTTAATAGCTCACATGAGAAGAAAATTTTTCTCTTTTAGAAAAGGCTCCTCACTCAGAATTTGGGACCTAAGTTTTTTTGGTAGGCTTATTTGATATTAAATTGTCTCTAAGCCCTTGCAAGATAGCCATCAAGCAAAGAAGTTCTCGATGACGTGCAAAAAGCCTTAATTTTTTAGCCTTTAAAAAAATTCAAAGCTAGAAATATATTAAGTAAAGGCCTACGCATTTGAAAATGCTTAAAACAAAAACTGAAATTTTTTTATATACCATCTTAGGATGATAAAAACTAACAGCGAGGATATATATGTTATATTGGTCATTAACATTTTTGATTATTGCTATCGTGGCAGGTTTAATGGGTTTCAGAGGTATTGAAGGCATAGCCGCTACTATCGCCAAAGTTTTATTCATCGTTTTTCTTATCCTTTTTATTATTACTATGGTATCCGGCTATGGGATGATGGGTGCCCCTCAGCCTTAAATTAAAGGATAAGCAGCAATTTTTTCTAAAGAGATACTAAGTTACAGGCTCTTCTAAATTTTTGTAGCTTGGTATCTACTTTAGAAAGCTAAGCGCTTGAGACTTGCTAGACATGGACGCTTTAAGCTTTCAAGTATAAAAAATTTACTGAGAGAGCAAAACTTGTTAGAAAATTAGACCTTTTTCTCACAAGTTTTTAAGCGATATGATTCCTAAGATGAATTTCATCTGCCCTATAGATAATCCTTGCATGATTGCATGCTTATAAAACAAATCTACATCTTAAGGTCTACCTTCTAGGCTAATTGCATTTAACCTGCCCTAGATTAAAATTATTAGCAACCATTCAGGATAAAACCTTCAAAAGACAATCTGGAACACGGCAACGAAAACCGCTAGCTATAAAAACCTCACCTGCAAGCAATTTCTTCTTTTTTATCTCCTCTCTTTATTCTAGCGGCTAAGGCTCTAATCAAGTCAAATCGTATAG
>NZ_JRXI01000161.1:0-1222 GCF_000813645.1 Neochlamydia sp. TUME1
AAAGGAATATGATAAATTAATTAATCCATCATAATCCAAAAGCTATTATGACTACTGGAGGATTGGTTAACTATTTAATGCGTAGGAGCTTATGTTTTTACTCAAGCCTCATTTCAGAAATTATAGGTCAATGGAAATTAACCTGCGGAATGTGGGCTATAAGATGAGAGGCTTGTTGGCAGCTATAGCTCACGCTATGCAGCCTCCTTACAAAAATCAAATTTATAACCTTGCTTAATACGTACCAAATATGGTACACTCAGGATTAAAAGATAAAATCCATGCTAAAGCCAAAGCCCACCCTCCAGGTTGTTTTTTATGCTGAATCTAATGGTAATGAACCTGTTAGGAAATGGTTAAAATCCCTAGACGAGGAAACACGTTTCATTATTGGGACTGACGTTAAAAAAGTTCAATTTAGATGGCCTTTAGGTCTTCCACTAGTTCGAAATCTCGGTGGTAAGCTGTGGGAAATTAGAAGCTCGATACCCAATGGAATTGCCAGAATAATTTTTATAATATCAACAAACAAAATGGTACTTTTGCACGGATTTATTAAAAAAACTCAAAAAATTCCTTCACAGGATTTCAAACTTGCTAAAGAAAGGATTAAAAATTATGAGAAAAAAGACAGTTAGAAAAAACAAACATTTAGGGTCTGATTTTGATGATTTTCTTCGAGAAGAAGGAATTCTAGAAGAATGCGAAGAAGTTGCCGCCAAATATGCATTTGTCATGCAGTTAGAAGACGAAATAAAAAAACAGAATTTGACAAAGGAAGAATTTGCCAAACGAATGAAAACAAGCCGCTCTGCTCTTAATAGATTACTAGACCCGACTCGGCCTTCAAATCTAACTTCTTTTGTTAATGCTGCTTTAGCAATTGGAAGGCATGTTAGGGTTAACCTCGTATAGAGCAAGGACGCATAAGGGGAGTCAGGAAACTGCTGGAAACAGTGAACAAGCCCCTTTTTTTAGTAAGGTCGTCTGTGAGTATGCATTTAGTAATGCTTAGCTTGAAGACTAATAGGGTCTGTCGATGTCTGGAGAGCCTGTCAATTTTTCTGTGTAAATTAGTACTATTTCGTTAGGTTTAAGAGGTATCAATAAATAGCCTTTTAGATGAGTCATGAATAGCTTGGCAAAAAGGGCAAATAGTAATGCTAAAATAAGCTGTTAATTAATCTTCTTACTTGAGGCAGAGTCATTGAGTATTTTTTTT
>NZ_JRXI01000162.1:0-4029 GCF_000813645.1 Neochlamydia sp. TUME1
CTACAACCTGCGGAATGTGGGGTATAGACGCAACCTGCCTTATTCACCCTTCTTCTCACCTTTTCTTTCGGTAGCCTATATGATATTCCCTCTAAAACTATGCAAAAAAACAAGCTTAAATCAAAATATTCTTGAAAGTATTGATAAAATATTATCCAATCAGTCTTAATCAACAAATGTAAACATACTAAAGGTAGATTTTATGCTTCCAGCCTTACCTGCAGAGGAAATGATTCTAAGACTTTTGCTATCAGGCTTGCTGGGTGGCTTAATCGGATTTGAAAGAGAACGCTTGAGCTGGGTCGCTGGCCTACGCACGCATATGCTTGTATGCCTAGGATCTACCCTTATCATGCTTGTTTCCCAGTATGCTTTCCATGAAGTCGTGCATGAAGGACTAATTAATCTAGATCCTTCACGCGTAGCTGCCCAGGTGGTTAGCGGAATTGGTTTTCTAGGAGCCGGCACCATCCTTTTTTTAAAAAAATGTGATTCGCGGTCTGACAACAGCAGCAAGCTTATGGGCCGTGGCGGCAGTTGGTCTAGCTATTGGAGGAGGGCTTTACTTGGCAGCAGTTAGCACAACCTTGCTTATTCTAGTCATCCTTGCTGGAATAAAACCCCTTGAAAAAAGATTTATCAAAAAAAATCGAGCCGTAGGTCTACGGTTTGGTGCCAAAAATGGTGCTATTCACTTAGCTTCCCTGCAAGAGATTTTAATCACTTTAAATAAACGTTATGATTCTAGCCGCCTACAAATAGAAAAAGTAGGAGATAAGGAAGTTTTTCATTTATTGTTCAAGGCTGCTTCCCAAGCTCATTTTATAGAAATAATTGATGAACTACGTAAGCTAGAGGGCATTGAAAATATCGAACTTATTGATGATGCAGGAGCCTTCCCTTAGTTCTCAATAGATCTTTAACCTTTAAACATTTACTAAAAATATGCCTTTTTCTTCCTTTGATTTTTTTCCTCCATCATAGCCTTTTAGCCCCTCAGTCTGTGATTTTCACACTCTGACTATCCACTATGGCAGCTGCGGCTCTTCTTTTCTTCCCACCGACATTCTTTTCTTCTTTCTTAGATAAGTCTTCAATTCTCCAAATTTCCCAATAAGCTTCCACGTAGAAAAATAATTAAATATTGCCTTCCATGAGGAAAATCTGGGAGAAGATGTCTCCATTGGCAGCCTGTACAGTTTACATAAAGAATAGCATCTAATATGTCTCGTCTAGAATGTTTACAGAGCCTGCCTCCTTTTTCATTGGAGACAGAGAGAATATGCTTGATTTCTTCCCACTCCCTGTCACTTTAAATCATTAAGATAGCTTTCCCATGCATTAGGGCTCCTTTTTTTTTGAATTTGCTTTCATTTTATCAAAAAGCTAGAGTTTCGAGAGAATTTTTTATTATAATTTAAAACCCCAGAATTTGTTTATAGTATTTTCTTGCCTATTTTTTGTTTCTTTTATATCTTTTTAATATAAAGAAATTTTAGGACTTAAGATAAATCTTAATAAAGGCTATAAAATGCATACCCATAATTCTATTACCCTTGAGCACTTACCTAATGAAATGCTAACCTCCATTTTGAAATATTGTACCACCCCTTCCTTATCTAGCGTGTGTAGAAAATGGCGCCATCTTCTAGCTAGTGAAGTCATGCCTTCTCTTTATAAGCAAATAGTTAAAGTTCATTTCCCTCAAGGAAATGTTAATAAGCATGCTTTTATCTTAGATAAAATTTATGAGCTAGATCATGAGCTTCTTCCACTGCAAAAGGTAAAGGCAATCTTTAAGCAAGCCTTTACTTTAGCCAAATCTCTTTTCTCTTTAGAATTTAAAGATACCTCTCAGGAATACATATATCTTACATCAGCTAATTACACCACTTATCTGTTAAATATTAATCGCCTCTTAATATGGAAAAAATTACTTAGTGGAGAGAAATACTTAGAGCAAGAAGAGATCAAGCATTTATCTTTAGCAGGAAAAGGAAAGCTTTTTAAAGATTGGATTGAAAGGTATGGCAGAGCTATTACAAGCTTGCAATTAGAAGGAATCGGCTTAACTTTTTTACCTCCAGAGATGTGGCAATTATCGCAGCTGGAGGAGCTTTTTTTAAACAACAACAATCTCACCATTCTTCCTGACGAATTAGGACAGCTCCGTGGGCTAAAGATGCTTAGATTAGACCACAACCAGCTCACCACTCTTCCTGCAAGGATATGTCAGCTCTCTGAGCTCGTAGTGCTTGACCTAGGGCATAACCAGCTTACCGCTCTTCCAGTACAGATAGAGCAGCTCTCGCAGCTGCAAGTTTTTTTATTAAGCCACAACCAACTCACCGCTATTCCAGCACAAATAGAGCAGCTCTCGCAGCTGCAAGTTTTTTTATTAAGCCACAACCAACTCACCGCTATTCCTGCAGAGATAGGGCAGCTTTCCAACCTGCAAAAGCTTTGGTTAAGCAACAATCAGCTAACCGCTATTCCTGCAGAGATAGGGGATTTATCACAGCTGCAAACTCTTGACTTAAATAATAATCAGATAATTGCTGTTCCTACAGCTATTGGACGGCTTTTCGAGCTGGAAGGGCTTTGGTTAAGCAACAATCAGCTAACCGCTATTCCTGCAGAGATAGGGCAGCTTTCCAATCTGCAAAAGCTTTGGTTAAGCAACAACCAGCTAACCACTATTCCTACAGAGATAGGGAGACTCTCTCATTTGAAAATACTTGACTTAGCCCACAACCAGATTGCCACTTTTCCTATAGAAGAAATAGAGGAGCTTCCTCACCTTGAAATCTTACTTAGAACACAGCCAATTTACCCCTTTTCAGCGGAGATCATGAGATCAGGCCCCCTTTAAGCAATGGGAGATGAGGTGTACGGAGCTTATCCTTTAAGAGCTTATCTAGGGCACGAATGCTGCCCTTATATATTAGCTGTGCTATCTAATTTCCTAATTATTTTTTTTGCTGAGGAAGGTAGGAAAAATGATGCTTTAAAATTTATTAAAGGCTAGGGGAAAAATGATAAAGGTAGACAGCTAGCCTATCAGCGAGCAGGGTTATATGCTAAGTATCTAGCAATGAATAAGATAGCAAAATTTTGAATATCTCAAGAGCCATATTGATAGCTTAGGGGATAAGAGCTAGTATATGCCCTACTATAGCAAACCAAACGATTAAATCATTTAAGCCACAAAATTCCTAATAGTTATGGATATCTATAAACAGGTAAGCGATCATAAGGAGGGAACCCGCTTAAGCTCTTGATACTAAGAAGATAATGCAAATCAGATAGTGTGCAAGAAATAGAAAAACAGATATTTGCAAACATTTTGACCTTGCAGATGCTCGCAGAATCCTATCTAAAGCTGAGCTTATCCCGTGATCGCTTGCATATACCGGAATAAGTTTATTCTTTTCTCTTATTCGGAAAGAAATAATTTCCTATTATATATTTAAAAGACTATTCATAATAAAATTATACCCTTAATTTATATAAACAAGTATAATAGTGTTTGAATGCTTATTTTTAACTCGTGGAGCTTCTATGGTTAATTCTCTTCATCAAGCTAGCCCAAACCTTATGATTCAACAGCCTGCAGAATCTCAACAAAAGATTTTTCAGGGTTTTAACATATCTTCCGACGGAAAAAGTGCGGTAAAAATCCTCCGGGTAGAAGGTAAAGAATTAAAATTTACAGTCTTCTTTCCTAGTAATATGCAGACTGAAGACCGCCGTCATAAATATCTGCAGCATTTTAATGATGATCAATTGAATCGCTTGGGACAGTATGCGCTTGACTTAGGCCTGGGGCAAGCAAAAAAAGAGGCTCGAGGAAAATTAGAAGCTATTGTTCTAAACACCACCTCTTCTGGTAGCCTTAATGAAATATTAAAAAAATATAGCAAGCTAGAAGCACCTAAGCAGATCTCTGTAGAGTATTATAAAGAACGCCTTCATCAGCTGCAACACAGCGATTCTTTGGCTCAAGATAAAGAATTACAAGCTAAACTT
>NZ_JRXI01000163.1:0-9545 GCF_000813645.1 Neochlamydia sp. TUME1
AAGGCTTTGCATAAAGTCACATAACTTAAGGCATATTCTTCTTCTGCTACAAGCCATTGCATCTTCCGCCGATGAGCCTCGTCCTCTGCTAGATTAAAGGCAACGAGATCACCTATGCCCTGCTGGTAAAGAAGATGCGCTCTCTTTAAAGAACTAGCAGCATATGAATAGATATTTTTATTCTCTGCCAACCGCTTTTCTTCACTTTGCAGCGAATGTAAAGCAAGCTGAACCTCTTCCACAGCATTTAAAAGCTTTTGATGATAATGGGAAAAAGCCACTTTGGCGCGTGCTTTATAGACATTTACACTGGCTTTATTTTTGCCTGCATCGAATAGAGGAAAAGAGGTTAAAGGCTCGTATAGCCAATACAAATTTTTAAAACTTAAAATATCTGCTAGCTGCTTACTCATTCCCCCAATACTCCCTATTAAGGCAAAATGAGGTAGAGCTTCGGCCATTACTCTTCCAATACGATAAGTCGCAGCAGCTAGCTCGCGATCTGCCTGACGTATGTCGGGGCGCTGGTGCAATAAATCAGAAGGCACCCCTAAAGCTAACGGAACCTTAGGTTGAGGCATAGGGGCGTAGCATAAAAGATTTTCCTCAAGAGGCCATAAGGTCTCCCCCATCAAAGTAAGTAATCGGTGTTTATATTGCTCGAAATATTTCTTAAACTGTAAGATGGCATTTTTACTTTCACAAATTTTTATTTCAACCTGGGCGATTGAGTCTAAAGTGGAATGATTAAGTACTAATCGTTCCTTTAAAAGATTGGCTCGTGCTTGCAGAATTTGCTGATAGGTTTCCTCTGCTAACAATTGATGTTGAATGCTTCTTAATCGAAGATATGCTTTTGAGATCTCTGCTGTAATTGAAAGTTGAATAGCCATCAAATTCTCATGGGAAGCCCCAAGTTCTGCTTTTCTTGCCAAATTTTCACTGCGAATCCTTCCGAACAAATCAATTTCCCAGGAAACCATAGGGCCTAGATGAAAGAAATCATAACGTCTTTGGTTTTTGACATTTTGGGTTTTTAAGTAATTGATCAAGCTTGGTTGCTGAAAAAGAATCCCATCTGCTGGAGAGACTGCGTTGGTATGACCCATACCCATATGAACCATAGGGAAATAATTCGCTCTAGATTCTAGCAATAAAGCTTGATATTCTTGGAGGCGCTGATAAGCAATATGAACTTCAGGATTATTTTCTAAAGCTCTATTGATTAATCTCTCAAGCACCGCATCGTGAAACGCTGCCCACCAGTTAGGTAACTCATCCTCTTCTTGGACCACTGAAGGCACTTGCTTAAGTAAGGTCTGATCCTGCCCTATCTCCCATTGATCAGGCAGCCTTATTTGAGGATTTTTATAAGCAGGGCCTATCCTCTGGCAGCTAGTATAGATACCACTCATCGCTATTAATGCTAGGCTGAGGTAAAAAAACTTATTCATGGTGGGTGTCATTTCTAGAATCTGGTATAAAAACATCCATTACTTGACCGACAAAAAAACATTTTTGTGGGGTTTTAAAGCGATAAATGAGCTGCACTACTCGCGTGTCTATACGTTCCATAATTGAGCCCGTAAGATTTTTCTTAGGAACCATCAGAGGCTTAATTTTTACAAAACTTAAAGGGATAGGCTTATGATTTTCTCCTCTAAAAAAACCTATTGCCTCTTGGTAAGGCCTAAGATAAGAGATTTCATCTTCATTAACCGACACCTCTACAAAACACTCTTCAATATCCCCTAAAATCATCAAAGGTTCTGCTTTAGAGGCTTGAGCTAACTCACCCGCATGAATGTTAACCTTTAATACCGTGGCCTCTAACGGAGCTCTTATTAAAGTATCATCTAACTTCTGGCGAGAAAGCTCTAAAAGAGCCTTTTGATACGCCACCTCAAAGTTTGCTGCATCCAAATCAGGTTGCCAAGCGCCTGCCTTCAATTGCTGAAGTTGAGCCATTAGATAGCTATATTTGGCTCTTTCTACCTCTACAAGATAATTCTTTTGATTAAGTTCTCCTGGGCTTATCGCCTGCTTAGCTAGGAGATCTTGAGCTAATCGTTGTTGCCTTTCGGCTTCATCTAGTTCTACTTTAGACTGATGGAGAAGAGCTTGCTGAGATGTTAGGTTTTCACTTCTAGGAAGAGCTCGTAAGCGCTCTAATTGCGTCTTTGCCTTTGCTAAAGCTGCTTCGCTTGCTGCCATCTCATGAAGCAATTCTTTATTTTCTAATTGAAGCAGAGGATCACCTAGACTTACTTTATCACCTTCATTAACAAAAACCTTATCAATTCTTCGCTCATTAGAAGCTCGGATAGCGACCTCTTCGCTTCTTGGAATGACTATGCCCATACCAAATATAGCATTTTTTCTGGCAATAAAATGTAAATAAGGATCTTCTAAGTAATGAATTTTAGTCTCTTTTTTAAAAAAGACCATCCAGTTAGCTGCTAAAAGCCCTATAAAAGCAAATAAAGCTAAAACTATGAAATATTTTCGTTTTTGGTTCATCCCCTTGCCATGCTTTTAAATAATCTTATTATTTGGCCCTTTTTAAGGTTTATAAAAAAACAGCTCCTTTTTTTTATCTTCATAGAGGCTATCACCAGTCTTTAAACAACCTTTTTTATTTTTTAGCTCATCTTCTTTGTAAAGCTCCGCAGCTTGCTCGAGAGTGGCTTTTTGCTATAAGTGAGAAGAAATTAAAAAACCTTCTCATTCTCCCTTAAAAAATCTTAAAAAAATTAATAGATTTTCTCGATTATTCCATCATTTAATTCTATGATGCGATCAGCGTACTCTAATATTCTTTTATCATGGGTAGCTACAATCACTGCATTTTTTGATTTTAAGGCATGCGTCTTTAATAAATTCATCACGATTAATCCGTTTGCATGGTCCAAAGAACTCGTAGGCTCATCGCAAATGATTAATTGAGGCTGATGGATAAGAGCTCTAGCTAAAGCTATCCGCTGCTGTTGGCCTCCTGAAAGCTCCTGAGGCCATCGATTGGCTAAAGGAGCAATACCTATATCTGCTAGAGCTTCATAGGCACGATTTCTTGCTTCTTGTTTAGACTTATTCTGTAATAAAAGAGGTAATTCAATATTTTCAATGCAAGTTAAAGAGGGCATTAAATAAAAATTTTGAAAAAGAAACCCAATATTTTCGCATCTGAACTTAGTTTTCTCTTCCTCATTCAAATCGCGAGTATTTTTTCCAAAGATTTGGATCCTTCCTTTGTCTTCTTTTAATATGGTGCTTATGATAGAAAGAAAGGTTGTTTTGCCACATCCTGAAGGGCCCATTAAAAAAGCTAACTGGCCACTAAAAAAGTCAACGGTCAAGTATTTTAGGACCATCTGTTGCATCTTAGCAGTGCCATAACTTTTTACTACATCTTGACATCTAACAGCTATTTCTTGTGCCATATTTTTGTCTATTTGCTCATTACAATTTTAGGATCTTCTTTCAAAACTCTGCGGATACATATCCGGGCTGCCAATAAGTTAATTGAAACGATCGTAAAAGCTGCAAGCAATAAAATTAAGGGGGGAAATAGAAATGCAATCGTACCTTGCGACAAGATAATCATTTGACCTGCTAAAGTTGCAGCCCCTAATCCTAGCCCAAAGCCTATGATTCCTGCGACCAAAGCTTGGAAATATATCATCTGAGCTATGGTAAGCGGGGTGGCGCCCAGAGCACGGAGCATGGCAAAAAAGGGCAAAGAGTCAATCGTTAACATATAAAACATAATACCTACAATAGCAATGCCTAGCAAAAAACCTGAAAGGACTGTGGTTCCAAAATTAATCAACACGCCTGTACCTAAGAAATACCAGATGGAACGCCACTTAAATCCTTCTCGAGTAAAAGCTGAAAGCCCAGTTTGATCTTTTATATGTTGAACCACTTTTTCAACATTTTCTCCAGGCTGTACTCTGGCCAATATGAAACCTAAATGACGATTTTTAAAAGGCGTTAGATTTTTATACTGCTGATAGGCCATATACATAATTGGTTGAGGATAAAAGCCTAAGGTTAATTGAGCGATGCCCACAACGACAACGTACTGATCAGCTACTTCCAAAGTATCCCCTAGCTTAAGATAAGAAGGTTTACCATCGGCCCCATCAGTCACTAAAGCTTTTTGAACAGCATGTTGGTCTAAAATAATGCCTCCCTCGTGTCGCAGGCTTTCCACCACCCCTTTAACCATATGTTGAGGAGCACCTAACAGAGAATTTTGATCGATTGCCACCACTTGAGCTTCATGGAACAACCCATTAGAAAGCTTTAAAGGTAAATAGGTCATCGACAACGGGGCTGCCCAAAGGATTCCGGGAACACTTCTAACCTTATCTATTTGGCTGTCAGACATTTCGCGTATTTTATCTATATGCTCAGTTCCTGGATCCATCACCCAAATTTCTGGGGTAGGTATGTCTGTGATGAGTCGATAGGAACGTTCCACTAGCCCTAAAAAAATAGCCGATTGCTGGCAAATCAGAAAACTGGAAAGAAAAATGCCAAATATAAGACCTAAAAATTTAGCTTTATCTCCTATTAGCATTTTAAAAGCTACTACGAGCATGATAAGAATCTCTAAGATATTTTAAAATTAGCGCTTGAAAAAAAAGCACTCGACTTACAGCAAACATAGCAAACTTATCCTATATAAAAAAAATTATAATCTTTAGCAAGCAATCATTTTAAAAAAATCGAAGCTTTGCTCTCTATTGAGGGAAAAGCCTAAAGAGTGATATAAGTTATTATCCTAGTTAATGTGAGGGAATAAAAAAGCTTATATGATTAATGTTCTTTCTGTTCAAAATCTTACAAAGATTTACCCTGGAAAAATTCCTTTTACAGCGATTGATAAAATCTCTTTTGATTTAAAAAAAGGAGAAATTTTAGGGTTGCTAGGACCTAATGGATCAGGCAAGACGACTACAATTCAAATGCTTTTGGGTACACTGGCCTACACTTCGGGAGCTATTTTTTATTTCCAACAAGACTTTGCTCAAACTCGTTCAGAAATTCTTGAGAAGGTTTCGTTTGCCAGCACCTACACCAGTCTTCCTTGGATTCTAACCGTTAAAGAAAACCTAGAAGTCTTTGGTCTACTCTATGGTCTTACCCGAAAGGAAAGTGCTATAAAATTTGATCCCCTCTTAGAACGCTTTGGAATCCTTGGGAAGAGGAATCAGCGGGTAGCTTCATTATCTGCGGGGCAAGTCACTCGGCTCATGCTAGTTAAAGCTTTTTTTACTGATCCTCAGGTAGTGCTTTTAGATGAACCTACTGCCTCGTTAGATCCTGATATAGCAAGCGACATCTGTTCTTTTCTTCTCGAACAAAGAGATAAAAAGGGGCTTTCTATCCTTTTTTCCTCTCATAAAATGGAAGAAGTCATGGAAGTTTGTGATCGTACAATTTTCCTTAAAGAGGGTAAAATCATTGCTGACGATCTTCCCGAAAAATTAGCTAAAAGCATTTCAGCCGTTCACGTTAAATTATGCGTACATGCAGGCCTTAATCGTACCATAGCAGTAGCTGCAAATGCTGGTTTTAAATATAGTGTTGATCATCGAAATATCGAAATTCTCATCGAAGAAGATAAAATTCCTGCTTTTCTGCATACTTTAAGTAAAGAAGGAGTAAACTATGCCACTATTAAAATAAAAGAGCCTTCTCTCGATGATTTCTTTCACCATATAGCCAAGAAGAACAATGAACTTTAGTAGAATCAAAGGTGTTTTCTTTCGTTATTATTATAATGCGATTAAAGGACCCAACCAGCTATCCGATATCTTTTACTGGCCTCTTGTAGATATTCTTCTCTGGGGCTTAACCTCACGGTGGATACAACATCAAAATCATGTAGCCAATCTTCCTTTGGTGCTTATGACAGCTTTAATCTTTTGGCAAGTGACCTGGCGTGGATCGGTGGATATTTCTATAAATATTCTTCAAGAGTTCTGGAATCGCAACTTAGTTAACCTTTTTTCTACTCCCTTAAAGATTTGTGAATGGATAATAGGAACGATATTACTCTGCTTATGCAAGCTAATTTTAACAGTAGCCTTTGGAGCAGTTACAGTCTACTTACTTTATACATTAAACGTATTTACCGTGGGATGGCCATTTATTCCTTTTGCTATCTTGCTACTTATGTTTGGATGGACCCTCGGCTTTGTTGCCGCCAGTATTATTATTTACTGGGGCCATCAAGTCGAAATGTTGGCTTGGATGATCGGTTTTCTATTTGCGCCTTTCAGTGCTGTATTTTATCCTGTAAATATCTTGCCCGCATGGGCCCAGAAAATATCCTGGCTCCTGCCCTCCACCTATATTTTCGAGGGCATGCGAAGCATTTTAGATGAAAAACCCTTCCCTTATATCTACCTTTTTTATAGCTTAACTTTGAACGCTATCTACCTAACATTTTCTATTTTTCTTTTTAAATGGATGTTTGAAAAGAGCCGCCAAAAGGGTTTAGGGCGCTTAGAATAAAAGCTTTTACCTAGATCTAACACTGATTTAAAGAGGAAATATGCCTTTTACAATTGAAGGACAATGGGTACCCAGCAAACCAACTTCTTCAAAGCCTCCGAAAGGCGTAAAGATCCGTTTAGTCAAAAGAGGTAAAAATATTATAACAACTATTTTAAATTTAAATATGCTTTCTAACGAGCTTGTTCATCTAGCCTCTCATCTCAAAAAAAAGCTTGGGTGCGGAGGTGCAGTCAAGGATACAGATATTGAAATCCAAGGAGATAACGTCAGCAAAGTTAGAAAAATTTTAGAGGAATATGGCATTAAATCTTCTTAAAAAATTCTTTTATTCTTTGAATGAAAGAAGGTGCTAAAGCTTACGCTTTAGATAAAATGAAAGTAAATTTAAAAATAGGAAGAACCTAGGGCTTAAAAAGTTATGCTGATGATTGTGCGCCACGAACTTTGACAAGCCAACGACGGGTCATAGATGCTGTATAAGAGATTAGGGAAGGCCCCTAGTAACCGATGACTTAAGGCATAGGCTACAAACCACCTTAAGCTGCATGGGTAAAGAGTCCAGGGGGTAGATGCAATATGCTATTGTAGACGTTCATCAAAAGATTTAGAATGCTGGTTTATAATAGTTGCAATACCACCTATTACCAAAGCTGCTGAGCAGTAAGCACCTATAACTACGATTCCTTTAGGTATCGATAAAATTAAACCCGCTAATTCCATAATTTTAAATGTTGTATAGGTAGCTAAACCATAAGATACGATATTTTTAGCTCCGCTAGGGATCGGACCTAAAAATCCTGTAGATCCAGGAACAATACGCTTGCTTAATTTATAAATAGCCTTTTCTGTTAAAGCAATACCAGCAAAACATATAGCTGCAGTGGCAGGATTAAGAATCTTTGCACCTTTAATGGCATTTACAAGATGAGCTCCAGCAAAGCCTTGAATAGCACAAAAAGCTTCGTCAAGTATTGGATATGAACTTCTAGCAATCATAAAATAACTCCTAAATCAATTTTAAGGTAAAGCATAGCCAAAGATGTTATAATTTATAGGGTTTAAATAATATTTCCAAGCTTTTTAATTACCATGATGGAGATGTGCTTCACCCGTTGCTTCCTTAAATTAGGAGCACATAACTTTCTTGGTGAACGTTAATCAGCCTGCGATTTTTCCAATACAATAGAATATCCCAAAATAGAAATGATATTTGCAAAGGATTTAAGCGTTAGGTGATCCTTCTTGCCTGATCGAATGTCTTGAATGATAGAAGGTGATAATCCTGCTACTTTGGCAAGCTTTCTAACAGAAATATGATCTTCCTCTATTAAAGCAATGATCAACTCAGATAATAGAAGCTCTTGGTATTCTTCATTAATTCTTTTCTTACGAGCTGGGTCTTGGAGCAAGCCTTTCATAGGTAGATAAAATTTTTTTAGCCATAATAATCCTCTGATTTGATTCTTACCTCATATTAGAGAAGTATCCTAGGATATACCCAGCACCGGAACGTTCTAGAACCAATTCATCGAGGGAATGAAACAGCTTTATGAACTTCAAGCCTTCTTAGATGTTCGGCTTCTTCGCCCTGGAGAGGTTCCTTCTAAGGTCAGAGAGGATTTACTAGTATTGATGGGAACTTAAAGAAAAGTTGCTCTCCTTTATCTCCCTAATATAAATAGAACTAATGTAATACACATTACTCAATAGCAAGACCCTCCCTCACTTAGCGTGGTCCGAAAAAACCAAAAAGCTTTACCATCCAAGACCTTACTGCTAATCTCGTTTCGATTATTTCTTACATTGCGAATATTTCGAATAAGTGTTATTCTAAGAATAGAAGACCCTAATAGGAGTATTTATGGTCACGCAATCTTTTCACTTACCTGAGCCTATTATGCCTAGCGAAAGCGAGGTAGAATTAGCTCGAGCTTCTAGCCGTATCCTTTCTTCCATGGACTTGCAGAAAGGAAAAACCGTTAAAATCCTACTTGAAACTGATAATTATCAACAAAGTTCGGTTACCTTGCCTTTTTCAGCCTTTAAGCTGTTGATGACAGTGCTCACTCAAATGGCAGAAGGAAATGCAATCACGTTAATTCCTGTGCATGCGGAACTTACAACCCAAGAAGCTGCAGATTTACTTAACGTTTCACGCCCCTATCTGATTCGACTTCTAGAAGAAAAAAAAATTCCCTTTCGTAAGGTAGGGACAAGGCGCCGAATTCTGTTCCAAGATTTAATGGATTATAAAGCTAAAATTGACGCAGCACGTCGTAAAACTCTAGATGAGTTGGCTGAAGAAGCACAAAACCTGGATATGGGATATTAAATGGCTAGCTTTATCGTGATTTATGACTCATGCGTCTTGTATCCAGCTCCTCTAAGAGATCTTCTGATGCGATTCGCATTAACAGATCTTTATCAAGCGAAATGGACAAAAGATATTCATTGCGAATGGATGCGCAGCCTTTTAAAAAATCGATCGGACTTGACTAAAGAGCGTCTGGAAATGACACGAGCCAAAATGGACTTACATGTCAAAGATTGTTTAGTCTTTGACTATGAAGAGCTGATTGGCAGTTTGAAGCTACCAGACCCAGATGATCGACATGTATTAAGCAGCCATCAAAGCAAACGCACAAACTATTGTGACCTATAATTTATCGGATTTTCCTCCATCAGCTGTTGCCAAATATGGGATTGATGCTCAGCACCCTGACGAATTTCTAAGGCATCTAATCGATTTTTAGTCCCAGCAAAGTTATGAAAGCAGTGCAAGAAACCAGATTAAGCTTGAAAAAACCTCCAAAAAGTTCTGAAGAATACTTAGCTATACTGGAGAAGCAATCACTCCCACAAACGGTTGCTTATTTAAAAGATTATGAATGGCTTATTTGATGACGCAACTGCATATGCAAATTAGACCGATGGATTCGGAGGACATTTTAGAGGTAAGCCAAGTACACAGGAAAGCTTTTCCTTGGCAGGCTCTATCTGAGGAATGGATTAAA
>NZ_JRXI01000164.1:0-14886 GCF_000813645.1 Neochlamydia sp. TUME1
AAGTCCTATCCATTACACTTTTACCAGAGGTCCTTATTCCTCACTTATTTCTGCTGATGAATTTTAAGGATTTCCAAAAACGTCATTAGGGAACAGATAGGTCATGGAAACTGAATTAATCACCAAAAAACCTATCATTACGATTTCTCTTCCAAGAAGACTCTTCTATTTTAAAGGAAGTTGATACATGCAACTCCCAGCATTTGTCAATTGGTATTTCTGGGTTATTTTTGAATAGATTCCCCAAAATGTACTCAATTGACATGAATGAGTGCATTTTGTAGAATCGCTAGTATGAAAAAATACGAAGATAAATTAGAAAAATTGTTAAACATGCCTTTTTTTACTCTTAAAGAAGCGGAAAATCAAGGCATTCCAAGATGGTCTGTTATCTATTTAACTAAAAATGGTATCTTGGAAAAACTTTGTCCAGGTGTTTACCGATCCTCCACTTATGAACCAAAAGTAGATTTTGACTTGGAAAACCTAGCTTTTACAGCAGCTAGTATTCCAGAAGGAGTGATCTGTCTCATTTCTGCTCTTTGTTATTACGACCTAACAGATCAAATCATGCGTGAAGCTTGGATCGCCATCCCAAATCAAAGACGTTCACCAAAACGTCCTAACGCTCATATTGTGAGAATGCGTAATACTGACCTTGGAAAGGAAACACTCACCATGGGAGAGTACGCAGTTCATATTTTTGATAGAGAGCGAACAATTGTAGATGCTTTTCGTTACTTAAGTAAAGAAATCGCTCTTAAGGCATTAAGGCAATATTTTACATTAGCGGATATAAAGCCTGATTCAAAGAAATTAATTGAATACGCGAACATTTTGCGCGTTAATATCAACCCTTATATTTTGTCTTATACCACATGACTGCTGATCTAGAAAAATCTCTTAAAGCTCGTTTGCGAGTGATTGCCAAAGAAACACGTCGGGATCCAGCTGACCTTTGGCAAAACCTTATTTTAGAAAGATTTCTTGTGCGCTTAGCAAAATCGAATTATAGAGAGCGATTTGTTTTAAAAGGCGCCGTATTATTGTCTAAATACATTAATCTAGGCCGAGAAACTAAAGACTTAGATTTTCTTGCCAATGGAATTAGCAACAGAGTTGATGATCTTTCTCTTATATTTGAAGAAGTCTCAAAAATAGAACTCGATGATGGCTTTACTTTCCAAAATATTAAGGTGGATCAACTTACTCATCCTCATATGCGTTATTCTGGAGCTGAAATCAGCGCAATGGCTTACTTTGGGCAAATTAAGCGCAAGCTTTCAATCGATATTGGCTTTGGAGATATTGTTGAACCAATTCAATATTCGATTCCTTTGCTTAAGGGCGCAAAAGGAGCTATATTTGAATCGAGCGTGAATCTTTCCTGCTATCCTAAAGAATTCATATTTGCAGAAAAATTAGAAACCATTGTTTATCGTGGGTTTTTAAACAGTCGCATGAAAGATTTTCATGATGTGCATTCACTAATCCTCAACGAGTTTTCTGCTTCTTTTCACAATTTAAAATTAATTATAGAATCAGTTTTTGAGCATAGAGGTACGGCTTTAAAGCTTCCTATCGCATATAAAATAGCCGAATTACCGCAACTTAGGACATTTTGGCAAAGCTACTTGAACGGCTTAAAAATTGATGAGAATACTCTCCCTAAGAATTTTGATGATTTGCTTTCTAGGATCAATGAATGGTTAGTTAGCAAAGACATAAAATAAAAAGTCCGAAAGCTTGCTAAACTGAAGAGTCAACTAACCAGTCACGAAATCAATCTGCTCAAGTTTGATTAACATAGATTTATAACTGGTGAATTAGAGGTAGACTCCTATAACCGCCTTAAGTGTCATACTCAAGACCAGATTGAGAAATTAAAGCACGATATGGAAGATATGAAACTTACTGACACGGCTTTTGAAAAGTATAGCCGCTACGGAATTAGCCTTTTGACCCACATGGATATTTACTTCCAAATGGCACCCTTGGACGTGAAACGGAAAATGCTTGGTTTGATATTTCCAGGAAAATTGATTTTTGCAGATGGAAAGTATCGAACCGAAGGAATGAATCCAGCTTTGTCGCTTATCCTTCAGAAAACGAGTGAGTTACAAAAAGAAAACCCCAGAGACATTTTCATTTCTGAAAATGTCTCCGGGGATATGCCGATGACCGGACTCGAACCAGCACTTAGTTGCCTAAAGTAGATTTTGAGTCTACCGCGTCTACCATTCCGCCACATCGGCTAAAAAAATTAAAGATGATCATAATTCTTGTTAACCTAAAACTGCAAGCAAAAAAGGTAAAAACTCCTCTAACAGCAATCCTATTCTTTCGATCGCTACCTAGGCTGGCTAGCCTCTCATTTACTTCTTAGCTTTTTTTTCATGCTGCAGTAGCGGCCCCTTTAGGTTGCAAATACTCACTATTCAATTACTCTATAGCTAATTGGCTGGTGATTAATTGACGCCAAACCCATCGCAAGGGTCCAAAAACCGAAGCATAGGGCCTAGAATCGTAAAGGCCAAATAGTGCTCGATTAATAAAAAGTAAGGAAATAAAAAAGATAAAGGGAATGATGCCAACAAATCTTTGCATCTTTAAAGATAGGCTTGGTTTAGGATTAGCTTTGCAAAGAATAGCAATTTTTCTGCAAAATAACATTTTATTATGGATAGTATACTGTGCAGTAAAGCGCTGCTTTACAGTTTTTTCTACTGAGCAGATGACTTGATAATTTTTTCCGATATAACGCTGCCCAAACGTAGGAACTTTATCTTCACTATGATGGAAATTATACATATGCGGACGGCGGTGAGGCAGCCTTGTTTTAAGCTCATCCCATTTTTTCCCATAGGTTGCCGATATGCCTGGAGCATTGAAAGAGAAAACCCCATGAACTAAGCTAGGATTATCTATTGCTGTATAGCGTGCAAGAGCGCCGCCTAGGCTATGGCCGGTTACCAATGCATTCTTATTCTGTTCTAACCATTGAGTGATGTTTTTCTTTCCCCTTGCATAAGCAATATAACCCACTCCACGAGGATCAAAGTCGGCAGCTAATGTGGCTAAAAAACCTCTTTGCGATAATCCAATACGTGTTCCAGAAAAAGCTAAAATAGGTGGCGCCTTTTCATTTTCATCTACAGGTTTGAAACCATATGCGTACATTCCCATCCATAGACGGATTTCACTTGCTTCATACTCTACCATGCGACCCTCAAAAGGAATTTGGAACCGCTCACCCTCTTTAGGATTAAAATAGGCTAATTGCTTGCCTACTAATTCTAGGGAAATAAGCTTTTCCAATTCAATATGGGGATCTTTCTTAAAAACCACTTTGTTAATAAGGTTTATTTTGTAAGCTTGATCAAATAGTTTTTGAATGTTAGCTTTTATTTTAGGCTCCCAATGTTTGTTAGCAATACTTGAAGAAAAGATGGAAAGCCAAGTCATTGTTTTAGAACCAACAGGCTTAATGGGTTTCACAAAGCCCAAAGACTCAAATTCGAATCTTATCTTTCCTAAAAGTTTATTATAATTTTCAAACACCTGACAAGCCTTTATAGAACTTAAATTTTTTTGCTGCCCGCTTTTTATTCCAGCTTTATGAAAAGCATATCTTTTTAAAATTTTAGCAGCAGAGGGAGAAAGCTCGACCTTAAGCTCAGTCTTTAAATAGGCATCCAAACTTTTTGACAGTGTTTTCTTATCTAAAACTGAAGACTTTAATTCACCTTTAAGACAAGTTTCTGAAAATTGCGACCACGAAAAAAGACTTACCATAAAATAGCACTCATTTTATTTTTATATAAATAAATTAAGTGTTATTTTAATTGTTATTATTTAAATTCAGAATAAATTGATATTAATTTAATATTAAGATATCAACTCTTGAATAAAACACTTTTCCAGAAAAGGTTTTATTTCTAAAGTTTTTTTAAATTGATAGTATTGCTTTAAAAGCTCAGCGTGACGAGTTTCGCTGCTTGATTGCCGAATCGCACGAATCAATAGATTCTTGGGAGTGTGTTCCATGTCTATGAATTCGATAACTTGAGTCTTGTAGCCTAAAATTTCTAATAGCTTGGCGCGCGCTGCCTCAGTCACTAAAGCAGAAAAACGCTCTTTTAATATGCCATGGGATAAAAGAGGTTCTAAGCTTTCACATTGCACCTGTTTATATAGCTCATGTTGACAGCAAGGAACTACCATAATTACTTGCGCCTGCCAGCGCACGGCTTTTTCTAAGGCTGCATCGGTAGCTGTATCGCAAGCATGTAAGGAAACCATTAAATCTATAGGTTCATTTCCCATATAAGCATTGATATCCCCTTGTATGAAATGCAGATGAGTAAAACCTAATTTCTTGGCTAAATTCTGGCATTGGGCTACAACATCAGCTTTCAAATCTAATCCTGTAATTTGCACCTTGTACTTGAGTTGAAAATGTAAATAGTAATAGAGCGCAAAAGTTAGATAAGCTTTGCCACATCCAAAATCAACGATTTGCAAAGTTTTATCTTTAGCAAAATAAGGAACAATATCCTGGACCATTTCCAAAAAACGATTGATTTGACAAAATTTATCGCGTTTTCCCGGTAAAACTTTTCCCAAATTAGAGCTCACACCTAGCTCTTGCAAGAAAGGAATGGGCTCATTTTCCTTAAGAAGATAATTTTTTGAGCGGTTGTGATTGAGTAAAGGAGTAGCTTTTTTACTAGCAGGCTTATGAATGATAGTTGCCTCACCTTTTTTACTAATAAGTATCTGATAATCTTTAGAGACGGTACAAAAAAGAGCTTGCTTATAATGTTTTAAAGCTTCGAGAATTTTTTCAGTTCCTTCTTCTACAGAATAATTTTTATGGATAACTTTTTGATTTTGCTGATGGCTAAATTGCAGTCTCCAATTATTTTTAATAGAAAAAGGGCGAATGGTAATTTTCTGAGAAAGAATTCTATCTCGTGGGGAACTTAATATGGCCTGTAAAAAGCTATTTTCTTGTAAAAGCTCTTGAATCAAAGAATTTATTTTATCTAACTTCATAATGGCTTAAATAATAAAGAATTTAGAATTTGAAAATAAGTCTTTTGTTTGCTTAAATTGTTTTTTTTATTACTCTGCTCTGTTAAATGAGAGGGTTTCCATGACACAAGAATTTTTAAATAAAATCGATAGCCAAATTCAAGATAAACATTTGCTTAACCATCCTTTCTATCAAGCATGGAGCCGAGGAGAGCTATCTAAAGAGTGTTTAGTAGAATATGCCAAAGAATATTATCAGCATGTAAAAGCATTTCCTCGTTACCTTTCTGCTCTTCATTCTCACACAGAAGATGCCGACACAAGGCGCCATCTTCTTAATAATTTAATTGAAGAAGAAGCAGGTTTACCTAACCATCCTGATTTATGGAAAAATTTTACGCAACAATTAGGTGCCAGCACTGAAGAAATAGAGGCCCATCGTCCCTCTCCAAGTATGCAAGCAATAATTCATACTTTTATGGAAAGCTGCAAAAACTCTAGCACCGCCGAAGGAATTGCTTCTTTATATGCTTATGAGAGCCAAATACCTTCTATATGCATTTCAAAAATTAAAGGTTTAAAAGAACATTACGGCATGCAAGAACCCAGCCATTGGAAATATTTTTCAGTACACATAGAAGCTGATAAAGAACATGCTGCTGTGGAAAGGAAGCTACTGGAACGCTATGCAAATAAAAGTAATGAAGCTTTAATCGCCGCTTCTGTCGAACGTACTCTCCTTGTTCTATGGAATTTTTTATCTAGTTTATGCACGCGCTACCAACTGGCTTGTTCAACAAGTGAATCCATTTAAAATTTAAATAAAAATGTTAACAGGAAAAGTTTAATGAAAGACTCTATCATTCAATCAGCACTACGTGCTTTTCTAATTGCTTTATTTACCGTAATAGGAGGTTGCTTAGCCATTTTATTGATTATTTTTGGCATGAGTGCTTTTAATACCTCTACCTCTACTGAACCTACAAAGGATTTTAATATTGAAGTTTTAGCTAACGCTGAAGGAAAAAGAGAAGCGTTCTCTAACCAACCTGTCATCTTAAAAATTAATATTAATGGGATTGTGGGCTTAGATAAATTAGATCAGCATCATATTAGTCAAATGTTAATTCAATCACGTGAAGGTATCCTTAAGAACAATCTTGTTAAAGGCATCTTACTGCACATACAAACACCAGGCGGGACTGTAACTGATGCGGATGGTATTTATCGAACTCTTAAAGCTTATAAACATCAATATAATGTGCCTATCTATGCATTTGTAGATGGCATGTGCGCCTCAGGAGGCATGTATATTGCAGCAGCTGCAGATAGGGTTCTTGCAACTGATACGAGCATTATTGGTAGCATTGGCGTAATAGCCCCTTCCGTCCTTAATATTTCGCAACTTCTGGAAAAGCTAGGTATTCAATCCTTAACTCTTTATGCAGGTAAGGGTAAAGATGGTTTAAATCCTTTACGGCCATGGCATGCAGGTGAGGAAAACAATTATAGAGAACTTATCGATTACTATTATAACGAATTTGTAAATATTATGACCGCTAACCGTCCTCAGTTGGATAAAACCAAGCTGATTCAGGAGTATGGAGCCAAAATTTTTCCTGCTCAACAAGCTAAGGAATTAGGCTATATCGATGAAAGCGGCGTAACTTTAAACGAAGCTATTTCTCAACTTGCTAGGCAAATGAGTATTGAAGGTCCTAATTATCGTGTAGTTCAAATGCAGAAAGAGACCTGGATTAGCGAAATTTTTAAAACGCAATTAAAAGCTTTGAATAGTCCCATAAAACATGAATTGCAAATTTCACCTGCCTATGATCCTAGGTTATTAGGTCAATTTCAATATATGTTTCGCCCTTAAAGCCCTTATACCTAAGCAATTTAAGTAGCAGTTTGCTTTAGGTAAAATTTAAATGCAAAATTAAGGTGAGGTTAAGAATCCCCTGAACTCCTCTTAAAGTTTGCATTTAAATTCAAAACCCCTCTCATCTAGAATAGTAGTTAAAGGTCTTAAAAAGGTTTATGATGAATGACATTTATATCATTGATGCATCGGGCTATATCTATCGCTCTTATTTTGCTATTCGAAATATTACGAATCACCAAGGAGAGTCCACGAATGCCTTATTTGGCTTTATCCGTTCGGTCTCAAAACTCATTATTGATTTCCAGCCTTATCATTTAGTGGCGGTCTTTGATGGTCCTCGCAGCATTAATGCACGTACTAGTATCTATGCCGACTATAAAGCCCATCGACCCGATATGCCCCCTGACCTTCTTTATCAAATCCAATGGGCAAGAGAATACTGCGCGCTGCGAGGCATCCCTATTTTAAATATTCCTGAAGTAGAGGCTGATGATACAATGGGAAGTATTGCAGTATGGGCCTCTCAACAGCAACAAGCCAAGGCGTATATTTGCACAAGCGATAAAGATATGTGTCAGCTAGTAAATGATCAAGTCTTCATTCTTAATACTTTTAAAGATAATCTAATCATGGGAGCCCAAGAAATTGAAGCAGTTTATGGAGTGCCTCCCCATAAAATTATTGATTTTTTAGCTATAACAGGGGATGCCTCCGATAATATTCCGGGCCTTTCAGGGTTTGGCCCCAAAACTGCTTCTGCACTTTTACAGCAATTTGGCTCGTTGGAATACATCTTGGCCCATCCGGAAGAAATTCCCGGAAAAAAAAAGCAAGAGACTCTCATTCAAGAAGCTGAAAAAGCCCTTCTTAGCAAGCAACTTGTTACCATCAACACTCATGTAAGTATTCCTCGCGAAGAAAGCTTCTATCGCTTGATTCCCTGCCAGAAAGAGCAGCTAAAAAGCTTTTATATCAGCAAAAACTTTAACTCTTTACTTAAAGAATTAGAAAAAGAGATCCCCTCCTCGAATCCACTTGGATTAAGTGCAAGCGACGAACAGGTCGCCTATCAGTGCGTAGATGATGAAGAAAGCTTGAGCGCTCTTGTAGGTGAACTCATGCTTCAAAAGGAAATTTGCTTTGACACAGAAACGACCTCGATACATGCCTTAAAAGCAGAACTGATAGGCATAGGCCTATGTTACCAACCTTCTCAAGCATGGTATGTGCCTGTTAATGGTCAGCTGGGCCTTGAAAAAGTAGTTCAGACTTTAAAGCCTCTTTTTGAAAATTCTTCTATTGGCTTTTATGGCCACAATGTTAAATACGACCTCCATGTACTTAGCCTTTACGGCATTCAAGTGGCCAACATTACCTTTGATACTATCTTGGCCTCTTACTTGCTTAACTCGCATAGGCGCCAACATTCTCTCGATACCCTTTCTTTAGAATACTTTGGTAAAGTGAAAATATCCATCCATTCATTGATTGGAAAAGGCAAAAAAGCCATTACCATGCATGAAGTGCCCCTTGAACAAGTGATGGCCTATTGTTGTGAAGATGTAGATTTCACATGCCGTCTTAAGAAAATATTGAAAAAGCAGCTGCAGGAAAGAAAATTATATTCTTTATTAAATAATGTTGAGTTACCTCTTCTTAAAGTTTTGTTAGAGATGGAACGGCAAGGAATTTATTTAGACAAAGAATTTTTAAAGAATTTTTCCATAAAGGTTACTGCCCAAATTAGGGTGCTTGAAAAAGAAATTTATTTAATGGCAGGAGAGGAATTTAATTTAAACTCTCCTAAGCAAATGAGCGATATTCTTTTTAACAAACTAGGCATACAGCCTCCCAAAAAGACTGCCACAGGCAACTCTACCAGTGCCGAAGTTTTAGAATTTCTTCAACATCAATATCCTATTGCTAGTAAATTGATGGAATATCGCATGCTAGAAAAGCTGCGCTCCACCTATGTAGAAACTCTACCCTTAGAAGTTAACCCTAAAACCCATCGCATCCATTGTACCTTTAATCAATCTGTAGCTGCTACAGGCAGGCTATCTTGCCAAGATCCTAACCTACAAAATATTCCTGTGCGCACCGAGTGGGGCATTCAAATAAGGCAAGCATTCCGTCCTGAAAAATTAGGGTGGAGCTTCTTGGCTGCAGATTATTCGCAAATTGAACTGCGTCTTCTTGCTCATTTAAGTGAAGATCCTACCCTTCTGGAAGCTTTCCAAAGTAATCAAGATATTCATTTAAGAACCGCTGCAGCAATTTTTAATGTCCCTCTTGAACATGTGACAAAAGAGATGAGATATCAAGCTAAAACGGTAAATTTTGGAGTCATTTACGGCCAAGGCCCCTTTGGGCTTTCCCAAACATTAGGGATTGATGTCAAAGATGCTAAGCTTTTTATTGAGATGTATTTTAAGCAATATAGCAAGGTTAAAGAATACCTAGAATCCGTTAAAGAATCGGTACGTAAGCTAGGAAAAGCAGTCACCCTTACAGGCCGCGAAAGACTTATTCCAGAAATTAATAGCAAAAACATGCAAATCCGGGCAGCAGCAGAACGGCTCGCTGTCAATGCCCCTATTCAAGGTACGGCAGCCGATCTGATCAAGCTAGCTATGATACAAATTAATGAAAGGCTTCACAAAGAAAGAAAATTAGGTTACATGGTTATACAAATTCATGATGAATTAATTTTTGAGCTTCCTGATTTTGAAATTCTCTCGATAGAACCCATGGTTCGTGAAATCATGCAAAATGTTTTTAAATTAAAAGTTCCTTTGATTGTAGATATCAGTATTGGCAAAAATTGGAAAGAATGTTAGCATTGTCTAAAGTTGCCGTAACGGGCGGTCTTTCGTGTGGCAAGACATCAGTCTGTCATTTCTTTAAGAGGTTTGGCGCTTACGTAGTAAGTGCAGACGATATTGTACACCGACTGCTTTCCCCTACCACGAATCTCGGTCAGCGCGTTATTCTACTAATTGGCAGCGATATAGTCATAAATAATCAAATCGATCGTTCTAAAATTTCACAAAAGGTATTCAAACAACCCTTATTGCTTAAATCTCTTGAAAGTATCCTACATCCTGCAGTTCAAGATGAAATTAAGAAACACTATGATTTAGCTAATCAACAAAAAATCAGAAAGAAATTATTTGTAGCTGAAATTCCCTTGCTTTTTGAAGCAAGGCTAGAAAATTTTTATGATACAGTGATTAGTGTCGTAGCTGATTCAGACAAAAGTAAAAAGCGTTTTCAAAAAGCTACAGGAAAAAGTATTGAAGAATATGAAAGGCGCTCAGCAAGGCAGTTGTCTATCGATGAAAAAGCTCATAGGGCTGATTATGTTATTGTCAACGATAGCAACCTATACGATTTAGAAATTGAAACAAAAAAGTTAATGAACATTTTAACCCATTAAATTTAGGAGTCTGATTCTTAAATGGATCCAGAAAACACTCATTTAGAGACGCCCTACTCTACCTTTGAAGAGGGCGAAGAGAATCAACAACAGCACCCATCTATCAACACGACAGCTATTGTTCCCCCTGGCGAAACAATTAAAATCGCTGAAATTCAACGCATGGATATCGACCAATTAAACGCGTTTAGTAAAAAAATTGGCCTTAAACACCTAGGATCTCTTACTAAATCTCAAATGGTTTTTGAAATCGTCAAGGCGCTTTCAGAAAATCCTGCCGAGATTCTGTATGGCGAAGGCGTATTAGAAATTTTGCCTGACGGATTTGGCTTTCTACGCTCCCCCAACTATAACTATTTACCTTCCGCAGAAGATATCTACGTTTCCCCAGCGCAGATTAGACGTTTTGATCTAAAAAAAGGTGACACCCTTTCTGGGACTATTCGGCCTCCTAAAGATAAAGAAAAATACTTTGCTCTCCTCAAAGTGGATAAAATTAATGGAAAAACTCCAGAAAAAGCCCGTGAGCGAATTCTTTTTGAGAATTTAACAGCTCTGTATCCAAGCAAACGTATGGTCATGGAAACAACAAAAGACAAGCTATCCACGCGTGTTTTGGATCTTGCAGCTCCTATCGGTAAAGGCCAGCGTGGACTAATTGTAGCCCCCCCTCGTACAGGTAAGACGATTATCCTTCAAAATATTGCTAATGCTATAGCTATTAACAATCCGGAAGTCATTGTTATCGTCCTCATGATCGGAGAAAGACCTGAGGAAGTTACAGACATGCAGAGAATTGTTAAAGGAGAAGTCGTTTCCTCAACTTTTGATGAACCCCCTGAAAGACACGTACAAGTAGCAGAAATGGTCATCGAAAAAGCAAGGAGATTAGTCGAGCATGGCAATGATGTCGTTGTTCTGCTAGACTCTATCACAAGGTTGGCCCGTGCCTACAATACGATAGAACCCCATTCTGGGAAAATTTTGACAGGCGGTGTAGATGCTAATGCTTTACATAAGCCCAAACGTTTCTTTGGTGCCGCAAGGAACATCGAGCAGGGAGGTTCGCTGACAATTATTGCTACTGCATTAATTGATACAGGGTCCCGTATGGATGAAGTTATTTTTGAAGAATTCAAAGGTACAGGTAATATGGAGCTAGTGCTTGATCGACGTTTAGCTGAGCGGCGTATTTATCCAGCGATTGATATTATTAAGAGTGGAACCCGTAAAGAAGAGCTTCTCTACCATCCTAACGAGCTAGAAAAGGTCTATTTACTACGGCAAGCTGTAGCTGATCTAGCGCCTAACGATGCGATGAATCTAGTTGTAGGCCGCCTGAAAAAAACTAATAGCAATGTGGAATTTTTATTATCTATGAAAGAATAAGTTATTTAAGCCACTTTTTTTATTTGATTAATTTAAGTAAGCAAAAATGTCTTTATTTTTTAAGCCGAACACATACAGAAAATAGGATGCAACATGCGCAAAATTCAACTTCTCGTCATTTCTTTAATCCTTCTAGGCGGAGGATGGTGGCTCTGGTCTAATAAGGGAGATGTAAAAAATATAGTAACTCGTTATGTAGAAAATGGTGAATTTCAAACACTAGAAGCGCGCTATACTCCCCAGCAAATTATGGACGCTCATTCTCGCGAGCTTCTAGGAGATACTAGCTATCAATATAAGGAACCCCAGTATAAATATCATCCTTACTTGCTGATGGAAGTTAAATTTACAGCTGATAAAAAAACACGCGAAGGGGTAATTTTATGGAGTTTAACAGATGGAGAAATGGTTCTAAACACTGAAACATGGGAAAGGACCCATGGTTTTGAAGATGCTATTAATGCACAGGCCACACGTGAAGAATTTAAAATACTTAACGCTTTAGCCAAATTTAATGGCATTCGCACGAAAGAAGATTTGCTAGCAGATCTGCAACTAGAAGCTGATGTGGTAAACCCATGGATTGAAAGTGCTATCCAAAAGCAGCTAATCACCCGTAAAGGTAATCTATTGCAATTACATTTTGAAAACCCTAAAATCCTTGTGACTCCCCAAACAAAGTTTAATAGAATGTTGGTTTCTAAGCCTTACAACTATTCTCAACGTGTTTCTGAAAAGTATACTCCTTCTCAAATTGAAAGGGTTGCTAAATGCGCTTTTGGCCATGATTTCAGCATTCGTCGTATAACTGAAGTATATCTACCTGTTTATGCCATCCACGTGGAAAATCCCGATGGTTCTCTTACTATCACCCATTGGAATGCTGTAACAGGCCAGATGATCAATCCTAAGTACTTTAAAAATGGCCAAGAAAGAATTAAACCAGCCGGGTAACAGCAGCAGACGCGCTCTTTGAAAATATACATGGCGTTTTTGATCGTTAAGAAACAATCTAAACAACGCGAAATATTTTAATAGTTTTTGCCTGATCAATAAGATATTTAGGTTTATTACAGCCCCTTCATGAGAGAGGATAATATTTGCTTATCACCTCAAATTCTATCCTCTCTTTTTAAGTAGCCTTTCAATAAAAATAGGCTGAATGTTTAGCTGCTATTCTAGGCTTTCTACCTGCATCGGAAATTTAGAAGTCCAACGATCGTGGTAATTCTCAATTCTTTCTAATGTTTTACTCGCCCTGCCTCATCTTATCACCTGAAGCAAAGCGCAAATCTTTTACCTCTATTTCTCTATCGATCGACTATGATGTTGGATCGTTTGAGAGAGCCAATTACATTTTCATTGGTAACTCTTTTGCTTAAGAAAATTTAATTAGCTTTTTCCTCTCTATCGCTAGAGGGTTTTCTTAACCTTTTTCTTAAGCCTTTGTGCTTGGATACGTGGCTTTTTTAATCCTTGATAGCCTTAAGATCTGTTAACACTTTTGCTTACGGCTTAATTTTAAGGGGGGGAGATTTTTTGAATAGCCGAACATCATGCTTTTTACTTTTAAATACAATGAAAGGGATAGACAGCGCATTTAAAACAAAGGCCACCAGCCTCGCCATTATTAGCAGAAAAGTTCTGAATGAGAGCCTAGCCTAGTCAACTACAGACATTTATAATCCGTTTTATAAATCAGCAAAACGTCAGGTTTAAGATGACACTCGCGATAGCGAATATAGTCTCCGGAAAGAGCATGATCGCAATATTTTTCAGGTAATTTTTTCCCCCCTCAAAGTCGAGCAACAGTTTTATCCAACTCGTCGATTAATGCTTGCCTATACTGATATTTTTTTTTAAGTCTTTTTTAAATCGAGTATAAGGCTTAAGATCTAGCAGTGGGTTTAACTCCCATATTTTCCCAAAAATCGTCCATGGACTTATAAATCATTCCGCCCCCCTCATCAAGTTCTTTCATAGCTGCAAGGGTTTCCTTGTTGGGGGTACAAGGAAAATCCTTTCTAAGATAAGAAAGCACTAATTCACTAAGATTCAAATGAGCCTTAGCGGCTAATATTTTGATGTAAGCCCTTTCATCAGGGGTACACTCTATAGTCATTTTGACTTTATCATGAGGAATAGGAGAATTAGTACCCATATACACCTCCTTGGTTACATCCTTATTTTATCCTTTCTCCAGGGTTCTTGTAAATGCCATCTACCCAGGAAATTCCCGAAGAATAGAGACCCCTCATACATGCGAATGAGATCAATAGATGGCCGCCTTGTCTTTTACTAAATGGGGTTATGTTCGCCATTTATCGCTCTACTTTCCTCTTCTCATCTCCTTGTATGTTGTTACTTTACCTGAGGAGAGGTAATAAACTGAGTGCAGGTGACCTTTTACATTCCTCAGCACAAAAAAAATTTAGGATTCTAAAAGCCTATCGAGCAAATATTTTCTATAAGCTAAATAATGAGATTAAGAAATAGGCAAATAGATATGCAAAACGTTGACCATTCAAGAGGGGTAGCTGAGAATATATGAGTATATAGGGTTAGTTGGCTTAATTGATCAGCCAGTAGGCAACAAGGCAAAGAATAAGCATTTAGCCTATGGACAAGCTGTTAAATGCACAATCTTTAATGAAGTGAACTTTGTAAGCCGCACTCTTCACCTGTATTCTGAATATTTTGAAAACAACCCGATGAGCCATTTATTAGATACGCTCCTGCTCCCTAGCCAGATGGGCAAGAATATTTTTAAGGAGAACACTTGATAAGATATTTGGAATGGGAGTGGCTAGGCTTTTTACTAGGGTAGCTTTGCATACGATTAAAGTGCTTGGCCTCCAGGTAAAAGCCTACATTTAAGGGCGACAAGTTTTCCTCCAGCGGAAGTTTCATTTTTTTTATAAAGTTAAAGCAGTTAATTGTTTTATTATTAGAGTCTTACAGATTTTTTATAAAAATTTGTAGTCACCAAAAATTTATTGAAATGTGTTTTTAAGATTTACATAAATAGCATTACTAGTGTATTTATGTAGGTATGCATATAGTAAGATCAAAATTCAAATCAGCTGCTGGTAAAGTTTATGAAACGATTTTGCTACGCGAATCCTACAGAGAAGGC
>NZ_JRXI01000165.1:0-3044 GCF_000813645.1 Neochlamydia sp. TUME1
CTCCAGATGAAAACTATGAGGGTTTATTTAGCACAAGGGAGAATGGTGCATTCGTCTAGCCAAAGGTTATAATCGCAATCCTAGACTAGATCTCAATCAAGCTGCCTTGCAAGTTATCAATTTCAAGAAAGGAAATATCTCTTTATACATACATGCTGTCAATGGCATTAACAGCGATCAAACAGCGCCGACGTCACTTATTGCCAAGCACCCTACTAAAAAATTTGCTTTAGGCAAAAGAGAACCGCTATACAGTAGTAGACAGTGCTCTTTATACCCCGACACCTTTTACATAAGCCTTAAAGAAAGTACAGAGCTTATTTGCCATGCCTATGCCCATGCAAATTACTATAATATTTTTAAAGCAAATGTTTATTGGGTATTTTAATTGCTAAGAGGTTTTAATAATTGGCAACTCCTGGCCACCTGCCTTGCAGTTGTAGCTTAAAGCATTAGTTAACTAAATGTCAGTTATGGCTACCTTAGGGGACTCAAAGCGGCGCCTTGCTCCTCGAAAAACACCTTTGGCTTGATGATTTAAAGTCGCATCGAGTTCAAGCATAATTTTCACGCCTTTATCTACATGATCGATCGTATATTCTTGGTAAACTTTTTCAGAGCTTTGTTTAGTTTTCACTCCATCTTTACCTAAAGGCAGATCGGAAATAAGAAGAAGAGCTCCAAGAGGAAGCTTATGGTAGTAGCTAGCCATAAAAAGGGTGGCGCATTCCATTTCTATCGCTTGAGGACGTGTTTTTTCTAAACGGCTTTTAAAGTTTTCGTTAAATTCCCAAAAACGCTTGTTCGTGGTATGCGTAATGCCAATGTGATAAGTGGAATTCTGCCGATCAAGAACATTACTTACGCATTTTTGTACAAGAAAATTAGCCATCGAGGGCACCTCCTGCGGAAAATAAAAGTCTGATGTCCCTTCTCCCCTTATACCTGCCACCGGCACAAAGTAATCCCCAATTTTATGATGCTTTCTCAAGCCTCCACACATACCTAGCAGCAAGGCGGCACGAATAGGCAAAAAAGCGCACAGATCGATGATAAGGGCTGCTGCTGCAGACCCTATTTTGAAATCCAAGATACTTACTTTTTCCTTTGGAGAGTGGGCTACAGAAAACATAGATCCCTCTAGGATAGGTAGATTACGATCATTAGCAAATTGCCTAACATAGCGAGGGAAATTAGTAAGCAGCAGGTAAGGCTGAAAATCTTGCACGGTCGAGCCTGAATAACGCTCTAACGTATCTGTAGCAATCTTTTCTTCCAGGGGATTCACATTGAAATTATAATTACAATCTTCTTCCATTAAATTTACCTTATTTATTAGTGTCATTTCTCAACTTCTAACGAGCCAAAGTTGCGTATAAAAGGCCAAGGAGCAATTTCTCATCTACTCCAAAAAGAATAGTAGCCATTCAAAAAAAAGACTTTAAAAAAAGCAATCTAGCCCGGGCCTCATTCTTTTCTCAAGCATTCTTTGCCTCTATCCTTTTAAGAAAGGGAGGGATAGAGCCTGTGGCAAGTGATTTGCCTATCTTTTTCTTCTTTTAAGATCTTTTTGGTTCCTCATCCTCTTCTTCGATAAAAAATGCATTTATCATGGTGGGAAAAAAAGTGCTACCTTTTTTACAAAAAGAATATTAATCTCCTCTTAAATTTTTAATTCACAATCCATGAGGGAAGCTCATCATTATCTGAATAATTTGAGGTAGAGAGATTCCCCTATTTTTTACTAAGAAGGTTTTGACAAAAGCTCCTTCTCTGCATATTTCTTGCTACTGTAGATCGCACACCCTGTTCCACACAGGCAAAAAAACCCTCCAACTATTAAGGGTAAATAGGAATTAGCAATAAATCCTAGATAACCTCCTAAAAAAGGACCTACACATCCTCTAAGCCCCACCAATACTACATTGATTCCCGTAAAAGCAGCACTATTTTCTTTCCGAGCAAACCTAGGCCCTGATAGATTCCAACACATCTCACTGCCTGCCTGCATAATTCCATAGACAAAATAAGCCACGTACACCCATATCCAATGTAAGCTAGCTGTTATCAAGAATATAGGGAATAAAGTAGCTAAAAAACAAATCAAAAAAGTTAAAATATAAATATTTATCTTATTAAAAAATAAAGCCCATATACGGGTAGTCAACGCAAAGCCTATCCCTTTGCAAACAGAGATAGCAATGACTAATTCAGTATAAGAAAGGTGTAGCACTTCTAATGTAAAAACAGGTAATGCTGGCTGCATAATCATAAGCCCTAGCCCTCCACACATAAAGATCAGTTGAAAGTGGGCAAAATCAGGACGTGCTCTCATTAACTTGATAAAATTTCTCCAAGGCTGCACGAGGGTGTCTTTTAAATTCTGCTTATCATTTAGAGGAGGGGGTCCCTCTTTAGGCAAAGGGATAGTAACCAATAAAAAATTGCTCAATAAACTTATGCCTGCTGCTATAAAAAATCCCCACCGCCAAATGCCAGGACTGTGATCCATCCATCGAGAGATAAATAAAGGAAAGAAAAGGCTAGTTAAATAATTAATTGAAGAGCCTACGGAAAAGATTTTACTTCTTGCTTCGGCATGAATTTTAATTTTTAGGATTTCCATCCATGCAGGTATAATGGCTCTGCTGGCCATCATATAAACCGCAAAAGCGAAGATATAAAACCAATTATTATCGATAAAGGGGAAGGAAAAACAGGGCAAAAGTCCTATAACACTTGCACATCCTATGCTCTTCTTTAGCAAGTCATGCCTTTTCTCTACAAAGGAGTTCCAATAGAATGAAGCAATAGCTACTACAGGCTTAGAACTAATGAGCAAAGTGATCTGTAAAGGCGAGGCATGCAAATCTTTATAAAAGATAAAAACTAATAAAGTATACATCGCCCAAAGCGGGGCATTTAAGAGATGGCTCCCTATAAAGACATAACGTGTGTTTTGGCAAACTTTCATAGCAGAGAATTGTATAAATTATTTTCTGAAAACACAATAAAAAATATGGATGGCTTTTAATAATTAAGCC
>NZ_JRXI01000166.1:0-5451 GCF_000813645.1 Neochlamydia sp. TUME1
GGAAAAATATGGATGGCTTTTAATAATTAAGCCTCTAGTAGCTCAATCCTTTATTAAATTATTTTAATTAACAAAAGAAAGCCGTAGCTTCTCTAACATCTACCAAGCTAATTTATCGGAACTTCCTCCTTTAAGATGTTTGGGTTATATTAGCTAAAATGTTACACTATTTTTCATTTTAAACTAAACAATTACTGGAAAGATGTGAGCCCCTTAGAAAATAAAGTAGACCTGCAAGCTGAGATTTTTAAACGCCGGACATTTGCCATTATCAGCCATCCTGATGCGGGCAAAACGACCCTGACAGAAAAGCTGTTGCTATATTCCGGTATGCTTCATACCGCAGGAATTGTACGGGGGCGTAAAGGACGCAAAGCTGCCGCTTCCGATTGGATGGCTATGGAACAAGAAAGAGGGATTTCTATTACCTCCTCGGCCATGCAGTTTCCTTACAAAGAGACATTGATTAATATTTTAGATACCCCTGGTCACGAAGATTTTTCTGAAGACACCTATAGAACTCTCACGGCTGCCGACTGTGCTATTATGGTTATTGATGCTGCTAAAGGGGTTGAGAAACAAACGCGTAAGCTTTTCGAAGTGTGCCGACTTCGCAAAATCCCAGTCTTGACCTTTATTAATAAAATGGACATGCCTGGACGCGATCCCCTCGACCTTATGAACGAAGTAGAGAATGTGCTCGGTATTCAATCTACAGCTTTTAATTGGCCGATTGGCTGCGGAGCTTCTTTTAAGGGTGTATACGATCGATTAGAAAAGCAGGTGCTTCTTTTTGCAAAAACATCAGTAGGTGGCGCGCAAAAAGCTGAAATTACCCGTTATCCTCTAAACAGCCCTGAAATCGTTCTGCTTATGGGAGAAGAAGCTCACCATCATTTAATGCAAGAGCTAGAATTATTAGAAATGGCTGGTAACCCTTTTGATTATAAGCATTTTTTAGCAGGTAACGTGACTCCCGTATTTTTTGCATCGGCTTTAACCAATTTCGGTGTTGAACCTTTTTTTGATGCCTTTATCCATCTTGCCCCGCCTCCACAACCTCGCCTAGTTAACTTAAACAATGGAGAAGAAAAAACGCTCGACCCTGTAGAAGCACCGTTTAGTGCCTATGTTTTTAAAATACAAGCTAACATGGATAAAAAACATCGTGATAGCATGGCTTTTTTAAGAATTTGCTCAGGTAGATTTGAGCGCGACATGCTTGTTAAGCATCATCGCACGGCTAAAGAAGTACGCCTTTCGCGCCCTCATGGCATGCTAGCTGGAGAACGTACCATTGTGGATACAGGTTATGCTGGCGATGTAATCGGTGTAATTAATCCAGGCGTATTTTCCGTAGGCGATACCATTTCGACTAAAGGCGGTTTCAACTTTAAACCCATCCCCCATTTTCAACCCGAAATTTTTGCGCATGTTTCTCCCAAAGATGTGGGCAAGCGTAAATCCTTTGATAAAGGTGTTTATCAATTAACAGAAGAAGGAGCCATACAGCTTCTTAAACCTTACGAATATGGCGCTGAGCTAATTTTTTGCTGCTGTAGGGCAGCTACAGTTCGAAGTGATGCAATACCGCTTAAAAGATGAATATGGTGTCGATACAACAGTTTCTTCCTTACCCTACAAATGCAGTGCTTGGCTACTGGGTGATATTAAAACTTTTCAAAAACCTAGTAACAGCTTAATCGTCCAAGACCGTTACAATCGGCCGATCGCTTTATTTACTGAGACATGGGAAAAGCAGTATGCTGTTAAACAAAACCTTGAGCATCAACTGGTAGATATCCTTTAATAAAAAAGCTCTTTTTAGAATTTTCATTAACTTTTTTGCTAAAACACCTAACTTTTATCTGTGTTAAAAGCGTAACAAGCATAACTTTGCTTAACCTTGTCCCCTCAGCCTTCAAAGGCCAAGCTTTACTACAATAGACTTTAAGTGAGCTAACTTATGGACTGTTTCTTAAAAAATTAAAGACATATCTGAAAACTTTAATTTTCTTCGGCCGTTCTTTCTATTGTTTGAAGAATCTGCTTAGGGAGAATAGAACTTTTTTGAGGCTTAACCCTAGCGGCTAGTCGAGGTTTGTATTGATGGGAATAATTTTCAGTCTCAGACTCATTTTGCTGATTGCCTAAAAGTAGTTTATTGTAAGTGTTTTGCTTTTCCATCTGCTCTGAAAGAGCTAGAATTTGATCCCGCAGAGTTAACAGCTCAATGTTATCAGCGCCTGCCAATCGAGCTAAATTTTTTAACCTTTCTTGATCGCTTTCAAGATCGGCATGCTCGGGATGAAGGTCTTTTAACTTATTGATTTCCTGCACCATTGTACCTCTGAAAGCTTGCATAGAATTTAGAAGAGGCTCTCTACTATTCATGATCACTTGAAAAGCTGGAGCATTTTGCGCCATAATAGCATACTGCTCTTCTTCCATATTGGCTAACAACTCGCGCAAAACATTTACGAGAGCGCTCATGGCAATTTTTAATGCTTCGTCTATCATCTTTACCTCATTAAGCTCATCACGTATAATATCATTTTTTCTATTGGAAAAATGCATATTTTATTAGGTTTTATGTATTCAATTGATTCTAAAAGGCTTAAAGAATGGTTCTTAGCTGAGAAACGCACTCTTCCCTGGCGTAATCATCCATCTCCTTATGCTGTCTGGGTGTCGGAGGTCATGTTGCAGCAAACGCAAGTCTCCGTGGTTATTCCTTACTTTCATCGATGGATGCAGCGCTTTCCCTCTATAGCTTCTCTTGCTGAAGCAGACCTTGATGAGATCATCAAATTATGGGAAGGCTTAGGATATTATTCAAGAGCAAGAAGCTTACATCAAGCCGCTCAATATGTTGTAACTCATCATCAGGGGCAACTCCCTTCTAATGAAGAGGAATTAAAAAAAATAAAAGGATTAGGCCCTTATACCGTGGGGGCCATTTTAAGTTTTGCTTTTCGCCAACGTGCTGCAGCTGTTGATGGCAATGTTATTCGCGTCTTATCCCGTTATTTTGAGATTAAAGAGGATTTTGCTAAAAAAAAACCGTAAATAATTTACGTAAAATTGCTCTAGAAATCCTCCCTGAGGATGAGGCTTGGATTCAAAATGAAGCTCTCATTGAACTAGGGGCAACAATATGTAAGAAAAAGCCTAAATGTATGGAGTGTCCTTTAAGATCTAGCTGTAAGGGCTATAGGAATGGTACAGCTCAGCAATTACCCTTTAAATCCACCAAAGTGGAGACAAGCTATCTATATCGAGCAGTTCCTATCATTATATTTGATAATAAATTACTTGTCAAACGAGGGCAAAAAGGTGAAATCATGTCCGATTTACATGAATTTCCTTATTTTGAAACTCCTCCCCTAGGCTGGAGCTATCAACGTCTTCAAGAAGAGATGTTTTTGCAATGGTCTTTAGAAACTCAATATATCAAAGAGCTTCCTCAAGTTAAGCACTCTTTTACAAGATATCAAGCTAGTTTAAAGCCCGTACTCTTTCACTCTTCGTATGAAAGGCCTATTGCAGATCATACCTGGCTCACTCATGAAACACTGAGGCAGCTGGCCTTTTCCTCAGGCCATCGTCGTATCTTCATGGGCCTAAATTTAAAAGCATGACTTTAAAGGTTCCTTGTTTCCCACCTCTTAAGCGGCGAAAGCTTTAAAATCTATCCCTTAAAATGCTAATGATCCTAGCAAAATTATCCCCTTAAAATAGCGGCGCAAACTTTTGCCTTTATTAAATAACAACTTGCTAAAAAAAGTATGAGGAGTAAATCTATTAGGCAAAAAGGAACACCTTCACCTAAACTTGAAGAAAGTGTTAACTTATAAAACTCAAGGAGCCTAAATCATCCCCTCCAATTCAACCTCTAGCATACAGACAGACTTTCGAGCCACAGTTTCAGCGAATATAGAAGATGCTGTCTCAGGGGAGTTGATGACTAAAGCGGTTACCTTAGTCCCTTGTGGCCACACCTTTAATGAAGATACCATCATCCAATGCTTAGCTCGTAATAAGCTCTGCCCCCATCCAATGCTTAGCTCGTAATAAGCTCTGCCCCTTAGATAGGCAGCCCATCAAAAATTATGTGCCCAACTATACGATCAGACACTTGGCTGAAACAGCCACCTCCCATCCTTTAGAAAAAGAACCTAAACAAGAGCCTAACGAAGAAGCCGAAAAGCATTTTTTAAGGGGTAAAGAATATGTTGAACAAGAAGACCATGAAGCAGCCATAGAAGCTTTACTGCAGGCTCTACATTTAAGCCCTAATTATGAAAAGGCCCAAACCTACCTAGAGTTTTGCCTTAAACGATCCTCACATTCTTCTTCAGTTCACCCATCCTCTTCACTTTCCCAGCCTATTTCTCGCCCTCTTTCCGAAAAACCCCAGAAAAAGATACTTTCCTCTTTAGGACATTCTAGTGAAGGTTATACTGAACTTTTATTCAATCTTCTGGAAGAACCGCAAATTCAAGGCAATCCAGCTTTAAAGAAAATGCTCGAAAACCAATTGGAAGAGTTGATGAGCCAGGAGAGTGAAGAGCTGACGAAGAAAGAAGAGATAAGCTATAAATGGACCAAAAATTTGCTAGGTGAAAATTAAAAGATAAGGCAATTTGCCCTAGAAAAACTACAGCAAAACCATAGCCCCCCCTCTCCCCATAGTTGCACTTCAACCTTCTACTTCCTCATCTTCTTTATCTATTCCCTCCTCTAACGAAGTTCGAGCTGTTTCTCCGCAGCCTATCTCTACGGTTACTCCTCAATCTCTCCTTTATACACCTCCTTTATCTAGCTCACCTGTCAAAGAAATTCAATCCCATTCTTCACCAGCTATGATCTCTCTTTACTACGAGATAGTACATTTCCATTTTCCTCACAAAAGGGGAAATTTTACAGAGCAAGCTTGTATTTTAGATTAGATTTATAAAATTGAACCTACCCTTGCTGTAGAAAAAAAAGCTCCTTACATCTTTAAGCAAGTCTTCAGCCTAGCCAAAGATCTTTCTCCCGTAGATTTCGAAGGAGAGAACACAATCAATAAGCTAGCTTATCTAATACTCGATGATATACTTTTTTCTTGTTGACTAATTTTTAATGAAATATTGTTATACCTTATCAATTAATTAAAAATAATTTTTTGTCTATGTTTTCTCAACCGCTTCCCTTTATTAAAGAATATCTAAATCAACTGGAAGTTGCCCTCAAACAAGAAAATCCTCATAATAATTTATCCAAAATTCAATGGTGTTGGCTAGCGTTTTGTTTGATGGGAATATTAGTTACTAATTCAATCTGTTGGGCAAAATTTGAGAGAGCTGGGCTTAAAAGCTATAAAAAGATGGCTTTATCGGCCATGTTTAGACGTGCTAAGATTGCTTGGAATAGTCTGCTAATTTGTAGTGTTCGCGCGGTCCTGCA
>NZ_JRXI01000167.1:0-3992 GCF_000813645.1 Neochlamydia sp. TUME1
AAAAGACGCTAGATGAAATCTTTGTTTTAAGGCCTTCTCGTAAACATTTAAATGCAGTACAAGAAAATGTAACCTTTGAGTCATCAAGAAAAGTTGCCTAACTGTCAAGAATAAAAAAGTATATCATCGAGTAATAGAAAAAAGTGGGTTACTTAGATACAAGCAATAAAGAGGCTTCTACCCGCTCATTCTCTAGCCTAAAGCACACCTTTTCAACCCATATTTTGTTTTCTCCTAACCTCTACATGAGCAAGTAATTCCCTTTTACCTTATCTGTAAATTTCAAGCCTCGGCAATCTCTTAATACCACCCTATATAACCATAAAATTGAGAAGAGAAAGAAGAGCAGCATGCTTAGCCTCCACTATTAAGGATAGTTAAACAAAATATGAGAAGGCATTTTTCTTCTAAGAAAGCCAAACTTCTACGGTTGACAATGCTGTCTAATCTTCTCGGGAATAGTTTTAAAAGGATTTCCCGTTAGATTTAGCTCGTATAACGATTGAGATAGCTTTTCTATCTCAACAGGAAGGGAGCTGAGCTGGTTGTAGTCTAAATGAAGCCATTTTAGCTTGGGAAGATTTCCTATATTAGAGGGAAGGCAGATAAGAAAGTTGTGGCTTAAATAAAGTTCTTCCAACTGGTTCAGTTGATCGATTTCTGCAGGTAGGGAGACAAGCTTATTTTGACTTAAGCAAAGCTCTTCTAGCTGCGTGAGTAGCCATAACTGCTCAGGAAGAGTAGCAAAATGGTTTTGGTTCAAGTTAAGACCATATAACTGAGTCAGCTGGCCTATCTCTGCAGGGAGGGAGGTTAGCTGATTTCGGCTTAAGTTAAGCGTCCTCAATCGAGCTAGTTGCCCTATTTCTATAGGAAGAGATTTGAGCCGGTTTTTGCTTAGATCAAGCCTCTGTAACTGAGTCAATTGACCTACCTCTATAGGAAGGACATCCAATCTATTATGATTTAAACATAGCCATTCGAGCCTAAAAAGCTTTCCTATCTCTATAGGAAGAGAGTTAAGCTGGTTTTGACTTACATCAAGCTTTTGCAAACGAGATAGCTGAGCTATTTCTTTAGGCAAAGAAGTGAGAGAGTTTTGGCTTAAGTAAAATGCTTCTAAATGAGTGAGCTGGCCTATTTCGGCAGGAAGGCTTTTAAGACAATTTTGGCTTAAGTTAAAATTTTTTAGCAAAAACAGCTGGCCTATTTCTGATGGAAGGGAATTAAGCCGGTTTAAGTTTAAATAAAGATTTACTAGTTTAAAAAGCTTTCCTATCTCTAAAGGAAGCCAGCTGATTAGGTTGTCACTTAAGTCAAGCGTCCGTAGATGAGAAAGTTGACCTATTTCTCCTGCTACAAGGGTAAGACGATTGCGGCTTAAGTAAAATCCCTCCAGCTGAGTTAGTTGGCCTATTTCTTTAGGAAGAAAGGTCAGCTGATTGTAGCTTAAATTAAGAGAAACAAGAGCAGAAAACAGGCCTATTTCAGGGGGCAAATAAGTTAAGCCTAATCTAGATAAATCTAATCCTTTGATTCCTGTGCCATAGCTTTCAATCCACTGACTAAAAAGCTTACCTTTTTCTTCCAAAGATAAAAGCTTAACTTCTTCTTGTGCTAAATATTCCTTTCCTCCAGGGATTCTTTTCCAGATAAGCAGACGATTAATGTTTAAGAGATAGGAAGAATAGTTAGCAAGCGTCAAATATCTTTTTTCTTCCGTTTTATTTTTAAACTCTAAAGGAGAAAGAGATTTAGCTAAGGTAAAAACTTGCTTAAAGATTCGATCCACTTTCTCTGAAGCAGCCAATTTAGAGTCTAATTGATAAATCTTGTCCAAGAGATGAGCTTGCTGCTTTTCGTTTCTATTGATGACATGCATAGCCGCTATTTTTTTATAAAGGGAGGGCAAGATTTCAATAGCCCCAAGTTCTTGCCATCTTTTACAGATGCTAAATAAAGGAGGTGTGACACATTCCTTTAAGATAGGCAGCAGCAATTCATTAGGTAGGTTATCAATATGGGTAGAAGAAAAAGACTGCATTATATTTCCTTTTAAAGTTTCTTAACAGCTGTAGCGGTATTTCTATAAAAGTCGATCTAAAAAAATTAAAAGGCCTGAACTGGTTATGAGTTTTTTAACGATAGGCTAAACCTTTATATATTTCATGAAGAGTAGCAGTAAATATCTTTTACTCTTAAAAAGCTCTTAGCTCTTTCTTTTGCACTTTTTTTCTCAAATTAGCCTTTTTCGAACTTTAAGCCTAGAAATTTTTACTCGGCTAGCTATTTGCCTAAAGACCGACTACCCTCTTTTTTCATTAAAATTTTTCGATCTGCTTTAAGCGATAAGCGCTTAATTTTGTCGCCCATCTCCTAGAAGTTAATCCTTTCAAAACAAGGTCAAATCCCAAATATAAAAATCTATGTTTATTAATTTAAAAGGCTGTCAGTAATCCCTGCTTCTCTTTAGTTGCCTAATAATCTGAAGGTATAGTGGCTCCGCTTTTTTGGATAAAATTTAAGTAAAAAAATTTCCCTCAGTTTAAAATAAGAACTTAATATTAAAGAGGAAAAGCTATGTCCACAAAAAGAAAAAGACACTCGTCGGAGTTCAAAGCAAAAGTTGCATTAGAAGCATTTAAAGGGTTCAAAACCATTAATGAGCTTGCTACAGAATATTCGGTACATCCAACCCAAATTTCTCAATGGAAAAAGCATCTCATAGAAGCTTTACCAGTACTTTTTAGCAGCATGGATAAAGTTAGTAAGACAGATCAAAAGTTGGTTGACAACCTTTATCAACAGATCGGTCGTTTAAAGGTTGAGTTAGATTGGCTTAGAAAAAAACTATACTAACTAGGCTTGAAAAGCGCTCTTTAGTTGACCGTCAATCAAAAGAGATTTCAGTAGAAAGACAATGCGTACTTCTTGGGATAGAGCGATCTACCTATTATTACCATCCAAGAGAAGAAAGTGAGTTCAACCTTAAGATAATGCGCTTGATAGATGAAGAATATACCAGGCATCCTTTTTATGGATCTAGAAGGATGACTATTTGTTTGCATAATCAGGGTTTAAAAGTAGGCGGTGATGGATTGGTACAGTAGATATGTTCTTTCTTGGCGCCTTTCAAATACGCTAGATGTTGATTTTTGTATTGAAGCTGTAAAAGAAGCATTTTTAAAAGGTATTCCAGAAATTTTTAATACAGATCAAAGATCACAATTTACAAGCAACAGGTTTGTAGATTTTGTTAGAGAAAAAAATATTGCTTTTAGCATGGATGGAAAAGGAAGAGCAACAGATAATATATTTGTAGTGCGTTTGTGGAGGTCAGTCAAGTATGAAGATGTATATCTGAAAGATTATCAAAACGGACTTGAGGTTTATCAAGGACTTACCAGATATTTTAAGTTTTATAATAAAAACCGTCCACATCAGTCTTTAGAATACAAAACCCCAGCGGAGGCATATGGTATAATAATTTATTAGGTGAAAATGAAAAAAGTAAGATAAAATAATAGGCGCAAAACCAACATGGTCATTGAAACTCCAAGCTACGTAAAATTTGAATTAAATTGTGGAAGAAGATGATTAATGTTGTATCGAACAAACCTTAAAAAGGTGAAGTTTCTTACTTAATTTTGCAAAAAACTGTCTAAACAACCGAAGCCACCACAAGGTCCCTACTGCCAAACTTCTTCTATCTTCATACAGCAGCCAAAGATGCTACCCTAATTTTTTAGATGCTTTTTATAAAAAACTAGATGATAATTTGAGATAATTAAAAAGGAATTACTATGCAGCCTTTTCCTTCTACCCATATTGATAACCTACCTAATGAATTGCTGCTTCCTATCTTAAAGGAATGTGTTACACCTCCTTTATTTAGCATTTTCGATTAGGTCATCTGTCTTTTTTATAGAATTTTTTTAAAACAGAAAATCTATTAAAAAAACTGGCGTTCACCTTTATAATGTTTAATTAAA
>NZ_JRXI01000168.1:0-7733 GCF_000813645.1 Neochlamydia sp. TUME1
GTAAAAGATGGAGAGAGCTTGTGGCTATTGAAATTTTGCCCTCCCTTTATAAAAAAATAGCAGCTATGCATGTCATCAATGGAAATGAAAAGCAGCGAACTCATCTCTTGGACAAGATTTATCAATTAGACTCTAAATTGGCTACTGCAGAGAAAGTGGATCGAATCTTTAAGCAAGTTTTTACCTTAGCTAAATCTCTTTCTCCTTTAGAGTTTAAAAATAAAACGGAAGAAAAAAGATATTTGACGCTTGCTAACTATTCTTCCTATCTCTTAAACATTAATCGCCTGCTTATCTGGGAAAAAATTCCTGAAGGAAAGGAATACTTAGCACAAGAAGAAATTAAGCTTTTATCTTTGGAAGAAAAAGGTAAGCTTTTTAGTCAGTGGATTGAAAGCTATGGCAAAGGGATCAAAGTATTAGATTTATCTAGATTAGGTTTAACTTATTTACCCCCTGAAATAGGCATGCTTTCTGCTCTTGTTTCTCTTAATTTAAGCCAAAATCAACTGACCTTTCTTCCAAAAGAAATAGGACAATTGACTCTGCTACAAAACCTTAATTTAAGTCAAAATTACCTTACCTTTCTTCCTAAAGAAATCGGCCTGTTTCTTCAGTTAATTTCCCTTAATTTAAACGAAAACCAACTCACCTGCCTTCCAAAAGAAATAGGTGACTTACATTGGCTACGACATCTTAACTTAAGTAACAATCATCTCGTCTCTCTTCCAAAAGAAATCCAGCAGCTGTCGCGACTATATTCGCTTAACTTAAACCAAAATCAACTATCTTTTCTTCCAAGGGAAATAGGTTTGATACCTGGGCTAGGGTGGCTTTATCTCAACCATAATCAATTGACCTCTTTTGCTATGGAAAGCGGTCTATTCTCTCAGTTGTATTCTCTTAGCTTAAGTCATAACCAGCTCACCTCCTTCGTGATAGCAATGAGGCAGCTTTTTCCGATGCAAAACCTTGATTTAAGCTATAACCACCTTAACACCCTTCCTACATCAATAGACCAATTACCTCAACTTCTCTCCCTTAAAACACAAGGAAATCCACTCGAAAATATTCCAGAGGAAATAAGGCAGCGTTTCCCACCCATAGAATAATAAACCTTGTTTTAATTTAAAGAAGGGCTAAAAAGAAACAAAAGGCTTTTGCTAGCCATGCTGTAGGCTAATGAAGATAAATTTTTAGCCTCGTATTACTCTTATACGCTTTAAAAAACATAGTCTATATATTTAATCCTCTGCAAGCTGTCTTGCTCCTTAACAAAAGAACGTTTATAAAATACGGGGCTGCATAAGAAGTAGTTCACAAGCGGTATTCTCGTCTGTCTTAAAGATTAAAAAGTTCAACTCCACCTTTCTATTTTTTTAACCTTGAGAATGGATTTAGCCATCTTTACGATTAGCTTCGTAAAGTTTAAGATATTTATAAAAAGCGGTATGTCCATTATAAGCAGAGATTATAAATCCCTCATATCCACCCATAAACCCTCTTTTAAGGATATAACTCTTAAGGAAAGAAAAGATACCATGCGTCAAAGCTTTAGATAAGGAGGCAGTTTTTTTACCTTTGTTCTGCTCAGCAAATAATGTCGAATAGGTCTGCATCTTACTTAAAAAGTCAGCGATAGAATTATAAGAATAATGAATAAGAGGGCTGTTTAAAGGTACATGTTGCATATGTTTGACAATGATAGCTTCATGCACTTGAACATTAGTAAAGCCTGTTTCTTTTCTATTATAAAGCCTATATTGACGATCTGGATACCAACCACACCAGCGAATAAACTTATTATTAAAATAATTGTGTCGTGGGAAAGAATAAACTACTTTTTCTTGCAAAGAAGTTGCTAAAATTTCTTGAATCATCGCTGGTGTCGCAAGTTCGTCACTATCTAAAGATAAGATCCAATCATGTTTTGCATAAGCAGAAGCCTTGTTATGAGTAGGACCAAATCCTTCAAAAGTAGCTAAGATAACACGCACATTAGAGTAACTTTTTGCTATCTTTATAGTATCATCTACAGATCCCGTATCATAAATTAGGACTTCATCAAAAAGACTTACACTATCTAACACTTGAGCCAGGTATTGGCAGCTATTCTTGGTCAAGATAGTGACTGAAATAGGTATCATGACATCCTCATCATTTTAATTTTTTAATGTTTTTTATTCTTTCTAGCTCGCCTATCTTCCCTATTCCTCTTTTCATCTTAAGATGGCAAAAAATTGTCCTTTTAAAACACCTAAGGCTAAGCCTCTAAAATTTTCCATGCTTCAAGGGTCAATCCTCCCTCCTCTCTTAAAAAAATTTAACCACCAGCCCAGGCAAAAACCTATTCTTTTGAAAACAGTTTTAGATAATTAATTTCTTGATAAGGTTTTTTAGTAGATTAAACAACAACTTGAGGTAGGATCTATCCTTCCTGCTAAAGAAGCAAGCTTTCTATGTAAATGCTAAGCGTTTTATTTCAAAAGTAAAGTAAGAGCCTCTAAGCTTTAAAAAAATTATCGAAGGATAGCAAACGGGAATATAATGCTTTAATTCTACTAAAAAGATTTATATTTCCCCTCCTTGGAGGTTATAAGCCTTCACAAATTTCTCATTTGTTTGCTCCATCATAAGATTCTTTAGACTCATTGGTCAAAATAAATTTCATCCATATTGACAGGGATTAGCAGCTTCTATATTTTTTCGTATTATAAAGGTTATAAATGCCTAAAAAATATGCCAAATATTAAGGAAAGCTATTTATGCGTCCATTACTCCCAGACTCCCTTATTAGCAGCCATCATGTCGATTTAGCCATTCGCCCTCGCCGCAATCGCAAAAGTCCTGCTATACGCTCTCTTATCCAAGAAAACCATCTCCTTCCTCATCAGCTGGTCGCTCCATTATTTATCATAGAAGGCCATCAACGCCAAGAGATGATTGCCAGCATGCCTGGCATCTGCCGCATCTCTGTGGATCTGCTTGTCAAAGAAGCCACTGAGCTTTATCAATTAGGTATTCGTGCCATTGATCTTTTTCCTGTTATCCTTGAAGAAAAAAAAGATAACTTAGGTAAAGAAGCCATAAATCCTCATAATTTACTCTCTCGAGCTATACAAGCCTTAAAGCAAGCGATCCCTGAGATGTGTATAATAGTCGATATTGCTTTAGATCCATACACTAGCCATGGTCATGATGGAATTGTAAACGAGTCAGGCCATATCCTCAATGACCCTACCCTTTACATGCTTGGAGAAATGTCTATCCTTGCAGCACAAGCTGGTGCTGACATTGTTGCCCCAAGTGATATGATGGATGGACGTGTAAGATACATTCGTGAAAATTTAGATAAAGCAGGCTTTAAAGAGGTAAATATTTTATCCTACGCAGCCAAATATGCCTCCTCTTTCTATGGCCCCTTTCGTGAAGCACTCCATTCTGCTCCTAAATTTGGTGATAAAAAAACTTATCAAATGGATCCTGCCAATAGCCGAGAAGCCATTCTTGAATCTATTTTAGATGAAGCGGAAGGAGCGGACATGCTTTTGATTAAACCTGCCTTAGCTTACTTAGATATTATCTCTATTATCCGAGAAAAAACTCTTCTGCCTCTTGCTGCCTATCATGTGAGTGGGGAATATGCCATGATCATGGCTGCTGCGGAAAAAGGATGGTTAGATGCAGATAAAGCTTTTATGGAAAGCCTTTTGTCCATCAAACGAGCAGGCGCTGATTTTATTCTTACCTACGCTTCAAAAAGAATCGCTCGCTTAATTAAGATGCAATAGTCTTTTCCTTGTGTTTTTTTCATGCCCTCAACGATTGGAGATAGACGATAGGAGATCGAACTTCTTTTAACTTTTCCCGCACTAGCTTAGGGAAAAGAAGTAAATGAGATGAGGTTAGACAGTGGATGGGATACAAAAACACTAAGCTTTAATTCAGCTTCCTACCTTTAAAAGATACGAAAAAAATAAGCCTACTTGATTAGCTTGGCAAATAAATTATAGTAAAGGGTTGTTTAGCAAGGCGATAGCTTATCTTTCTACATAAGGCTCTTTTTATACCCTTCTTCTTCATTAAGCTTAAAGTGTAATTGTGAAATTTATCCCTTTTTTCTATTTATTTTTGTTAATGCTCAGTCTATCTTTCCATCCCAGCTTAAATAAATGGCTTTAATTATTGGCACTACCTTCATTCTCTTTTACCTACATTTACGTTTCATTATTAGTGGCTTAAGTCAAAAAAAATTTTCAGTTATTTTATTCAAACTTTAACTACAGCTTTTCTTTAATCCTCCATTGAATTAAATAAATTACTAGTTGTATGAATAAAATAACTACAGGATTTTTAAGGAGAAAGTATGGTAAGAGAAATTCCTAGTACCATTTGCCAAGGCGGCCCCTTAACAGAGGAAGAGCTTTATAAAATGGATGCTTATTGGCGGGCAAGTAATTATCTCTCTGTTGGGCAAATTTATCTGCTTGATAATCCGCTTCTTAAACGTCCCCTTACTATTGAAGATATTAAGCCTCGCCTATTAGGTCACTGGGGAACAACCCCAGGCTTAAATTTCATTTATGTGCACCTAAATCGCCTGATTAAAGCTAGAGATTTAAATATGATCTACTTAGCAGGACCCGGTCATGGCGGTCCAGGCCTGGTAGCCAACGTTTATTTGGAAGGAACCTATAGTGAATATTACCCTAACATTTCTTCTGATGAAGAGGGCTTGAAAAAACTTTTTAAGCAATTTTCTTTTCCTGGTGGAATACCTAGCCATGTAGCCCCCGAAACTCCCGGCTCTATTCATGAAGGAGGAGAGTTAGGTTATGTACTTTCTCATGCCTACGGGGCTGTTTTTGATAACCCCGACCTTATTGCGGCATGCGTAGTGGGAGATGGAGAAGCAGAAACAGGACCGCTTGCCGCCTCCTGGCATTCTAACAAATTTCTTAATCCAGCAAAAGATGGTGCTGTTCTTCCTATCCTTCACCTCAACGGATATAAAATAGCTAATCCTACTCTCCTAGCTAGAATCAGTCCTGAAGAGCTAAAGAGCCTTTTCGAGGGATATGGCTACAAACCTTATGTAATCGAGGGTTCCGATCCTTATCAGATGCATCAAAATATGGCTCATACACTTGACATTGTCATAGCAGAAATTAAGAAAATTCAAGAAGATGCGCGTAAAAACCAACTTATCGAGCGTCCACGCTGGCCTATGATCATTCTTAAAACTCCTAAAGGATGGACAGGGCCACAAGAAGTCGATGGCAAAAAAACTGAAGGGTTCTGGCGCTCCCACCAAGTTCCTTTATCCAATATGGCTGTTAAACCTGCGCATATACAGCAATTAGAGAAATGGATGAAAAGCTATCGTCCTGAAGAGCTTTTTGATGAAGATGGAAGATTCCTCGCGGAGCTTGCTGCTTTAGCTCCTCAAGGGAAACGTCGTATGGGAGATAATCCCCATGCTAATGGAGGCTTACTCCGCAAAGAATTAAAAATGCCTGATTTCCGCGAGTATACCCTTGAAATTGAAAAACCTGGCCAGGTTGAAGCTGAGTCCACCCGTATCATGGGAAAATTCTTACGCGATGTAATGAAAAACAATTTACATAACTTCCGCGTGATGGGTCCTGATGAAACGGCTTCCAACCGCTTAGATGCCATCTATGAAGTCTCAAAAAAAGTTGGATGGCTGATTATCTTCCCGAAGATGAAGATGGTAGTGAGTTATCTGCCGAGGGGCGCGTGATGGAAATATTAAGTGAACATACATGCATGGGCTGGCTGGAGGGCTATGTTTTAACAGGCAGGCACGGTTTCTTTTCTACTTACGAGGCTTTTGCTCATATTATAGATTCTATGTTCAACCAACATGCTAAGTGGCTACATACCACCACCTCCTCTATCCACTGGCGTGCACCTATTTCATCGATTAACATTTTGCTAAGCTCCCACGTTTGGCGACAAGATCACAATGGTTTTTCCCATCAAGACCCAGGCTTTATTGATCATGTGATGAACAAAAAAGCTGGGGTCGTACGTGTGTACCTTCCACCCGATGCTAATACCTTATTATCTGTTACCAATCACTGTTTACGTAGTAGAAACTATGTGAATGTGATCGTTGCAGGCAAGCAACCGGCATTGCAATACTTAGACATGGAATCTGCTATTAAACATTGTGCAGCAGGCATAGGAATTTGGGAATGGGCCAGTAACGATCGTGGACATGTTCCTGATGTAGTGATGGCTTGTGCTGGTGATGTGCCCACACTAGAGACTCTAGCCGCTGTAGATATTCTTCGCCAACAAATCCCTGAGCTAAAAGTTCGAGTAGTTAATATTGTCAATTTGATGAAGCTCCAAAATCCCACCGAGCATCCGCATGGATTATCTGATAAAGATTTTGATGAATTATTTACCACGGATAAACCTGTCATTTTTGCCTATCATGGTTACCCTTGGCTCATTCATCGACTTACCTACCGCAGAACTAATCATGAGAATATTCATGTGCGTGGATATAAAGAAGAAGGCACAACTACAACCCCTTTCGATATGTGTGTGCGCAATCAAATCGATCGCTTTAGCCTCGTAGGAGACGTGATCGATCGAGTACCCAAGTTAGGCTATCTAGCAGCCTATATTAAGCAAGATATCCATAATAAGCTTATCGAACATGAAGAATATATCACTAAATATGGAGACGACATGCCGCTTGTTCGTCAATGGAAATGGCCTTACTAATGCAAGCATAAAGATAGAAGAGGGCAGGCACTTTAAAAAGGTATATTGTTACTTAAAAGAGAGTAAGCTGCTTATTACCCTCTTCTTTATTTAAGAACATACTTTAAACATACTTTTTTAAGTGCATAGATAGGCAAGGAGCCGCTTGAACGAATAAGGCAGATAGCATTCATTAGTTCCCCTTATCTTTAAAATTGCTTTTTTATTTAACGCTATCTATCAATTTTTTCAGGCTGTTAGTAAATTGGTAGGTTTTCTTTAAGTACATGGCTCTATTTTCTAAGCCTATTCTCCTTAACTCTTTGATAGGTAACTCTTTTAGATTATTAATAACCACCTCAAGCTGTACCGGATCCACATAATAGTTTGTTCCTAATAATTGTGGGCTACAGGCCTTGAAGGGAACAAGGCAACGTGGATCCTTGATAAATTCATTCATCGGAGGAGCATCTACCGTGACGACTACCGCCCTAGTTGATAGGGCTTCCATAATATAATGACCGAAACCCTCCGTTTCACTGAGACATAAATGAATTCCGCAGCTATTTTGCAAATCTCTTAGTGTAGGCTCTTCTACTCGGTGAGTAATCCAATGCAAGTTAGCTTGGCGCGGTCTAACAGTGCAAAAATGTTTAAGGATAATTAATAAAGGAAAAGAAGAATTACGTAACCAGCTATCTACTATCGGCTGCGTTCCTTTCTGCTCACTTCCTCCTGCTAAATGAAAAAACAAAGAAAAGTCTTTTTTTATATGGGAGAGATAACAATCATGACTTGTAAAGCCTAAGAAAAAGCATTTTAGCTTTAAGTTTTCAAAAATCCTTTGTGTTTCTTGAGTACGGCACAAAACAAGATCTATTAAGTCTAAAAGCTCTAAATCTTGCGTATACCATTCGGCATTAGGAATAAACCAATTGAGGGAAGCATAAGGAAGCCATGAAGGATTGATAGACTGAAAGAATATATTAATA
>NZ_JRXI01000169.1:0-21002 GCF_000813645.1 Neochlamydia sp. TUME1
CTTTAAGAGCCCTGCTAAGGATTTTTTGGTCTGCTTCCAATCCCTTTCCATTCAACTCACTCAATATATTAAACTTAAGTTCTGCAGTTTGAACTGAAGGGGGCGTTAATAGCCAAAAGCTTATTAAAAGCCCTAGTCCTACCATTATTTGATACATATCCTTTACCCTAAGAAAAGTCTCTTTTTAAGAAAGGAAATAAGGAGACCAAGATTGAGAGGTAGCGATCCTTTTTTCCTTTTTACAAATTTATATTATATATGAATAATATCGGAATTAAGGCAAAGAGATTTTTAATTTCCCACCATTTTTGCTCAGAGGATGTCTTAAAAGCCTTGTTTTACCTTTATTCTGGTGCCCATTATTAAAGAAATTCTAAAATCCGTAGCTTAATCCTTTATAAGGGAGAACTAGTACTACTACGTTAAATTTAAGAGGAATCAAAAAATAGCGTTTTAGATGAGTCGTGAATAGCTTGGCAAAAAGGGCAAATGGTAATCCCGACTTTGAAGTTATTTTCTAAGTGATTAATTATTAAAGGATTGCATTCAAAAATTCAGACACAACATAGGGGGTTGACACGTAGTAGTACTAGATCTATTTATCAATGTTTAAGCTGATGTTAAGCCGGATTAATAAGTTAAAAGAAGGGTTTTGAGATACCCTCTTAGCTTGAAGGAAACTCAACGGCTTGAAATATCTAAAAAAAACTTTTGAAGTTTAAGTCCTGGGGCAAGCTTCCTATAAAACTAAAATTAAAAGTACTAAAAGTTTAAAAATATTCTCCATCTCTGTTAAAATGCACTATATTTACATGTAATCTAAAAAAAATTTTTATCCTTTAAAGGCTCCTTTTCTGCTTAAAAACAGGTTCTCATATGGATTATGTTCACCTAAAGAGCTGCTTAAGTATGTATTAATTTTTTCTTTCAACAGACGGTTTAAAGTTAGTAAAAAACTCGGGGAGCCATACAGATATTTTTTATCTTACAAACGCGCCCATTTCTTACCCTGCTAATTTAGGCAACCAAGCTTTACATAAAGCTTCTCTATGTCTGTTTTTTAATTTTTTTCGTTTTATCACGCCATTGGGCTTTAAAAAGCAGAATTGAGAGATATTTACAGAAAGGCTAATAGACCACCTGAGCTATCTATATAGAGATAGTTTTTTTAAGAAAGCTAAAATAAATGGTTTTTATATCTATCCTCTTCATCCTTTAGAAAGGACTGCTTTGAGTAGAAATCTTCCAGCGCTCAACTTGGATGAGGTCATAAAGATCTCGGCCAGTGAAAGCTGTCACTCCTACATCTCGTAGCCATGCAGAAAGCCCATAGCGCCAGTAATCACGAGCATAGCAGGTATAGAAGACATCCAAGGGCATAGAAAAAGCTACCCCTTTATCATGATAAACAGAACCGTTAATGACATCATGGCCATTAGTATGGGTGTACCAAATAGTGATAGTAAGCCCACTCTTAAATTTGCGAGACACTTCCCCGCGGATGCCCCAGTCGTTGGCAAGAAATTTTCCTGCTTTTAATTTAAGGTTTACATTCGCCCACTCCCAATTATAATAAAGATTTAGAAAATATTGGGAGCCAATAAATTTTTTATGAGTGAGCGTGTAAGAATGAGGAGTAGAGAACTTTAATTGACGAATTTTATTCGTAAACCAAACGCCATTTAATGCACGCTTTCCAACTAAAGCACCTTCTATACCTACAGCCAAGGGCTTGTTAAGTGGGCAATATAAAAATTCTGTCGCTAAGCCGCCATATTCCTCTTCAAAGAGCCCCAGAGCTACTCGGCTATACCACCCTTTACCCATATTCCAATTTTTTTGAAGATATGCCTCATCAACAGTTAATCCTTTTTGTTGGAAATAGCGAATCATATCTGTACGCACATGAATAAGATGCGAAGGATTCAACCGATCAACGGGAGAAATATGGTGAAGATTAGAAAAAATATTCCATCCAAGTAATACACTATAATAAACATCTCCTGCCAAGAAGCCATTAAAGCCAGCGTTTAATCCTAGCGAGTACTTCATTTTGCCACGAGAACTGCCAAAAAAAGAATGAGTCTTAGGAAGCAGCTCAAAATTAAAGCCAGAGCGAGTATTTTTGAACAGTTGTAAATCTTCTCTTGTCGGTGAGGATGAAAGCTCTGTTTTATGGGTTAATAAATCTAATTCTTGTGCGCCTCTTTTCCCCTCGCCAAATTGTCTGACCCATTTCATATGATACTGATATTCTTGCACAGGAAAACCTAAGTCCGATTCCAGGACTATGTTAACTTTTTCTATATCGCTGGGGATCAGCCCAGCTAGAAGATAAGACAGCTGCTCTTGCACATCATATTCCGAACGAAAAAGACGATTGATTAAATGAATCCGCAAAGCCGTTGGGCGACAGACAGAGGTGTTTTGATTAGCAAGCCTAATTTGTAGGATTTCAAAACCTTGCTCTCGAAAAGCATTGATAAGTTCTTGAGCAAGAATAAAAGGAGGCCTTAGCTCTCCCATAGGTTCACGGTTAACGGGGGCCTTATAAGGTAGAGGAGTGCCAACTTTAGGAAGAAAACCTTTAGTTGTGCCGAAATTGTAAAAAGTCGATAGGGAAAAGGCTAAAGTATGCCCTTTGATATAGCTAACAGCCAAATCATACTGGTCTGCTAATCGATATTTAAGCCCAAAATTTATAGGGCTTTTTTTTACCCTTCCTCTTGGATGCTTTTCTATTTCTGGATCTTTATACGGGGTAGCGTCATATTCAGCAACCAAAGCAAGATTTTTAAGGTAATTTTGCTGACTTTGCCGAAAAGGCATCCACACAATCCCTCCAAACCATTTTTTTAAGCGCTTAGTGCCATATCCTAAGCTTACTTCCAAGTTTTGGTTAAGTAACACTTGGGTAAAGACTATATAGTTAGCTATAAAATTTTTAGTTCCCATGAAGTCTTGCAAGCCTACAGCTACACCGGGCAGCTTATAGCCACTCTCTTCAGGAAGTAGGAGAGCAAATTTTAAATTGGCCCCCTTATCGGATAAATCTCCAAAACCAAGAGGGGTTAAAATGGGATCTGCCACTCCCTTAAAGATCCTATAGCTTCCTGAGACTTCAAGTCTGCTAAATAGTTGAGCTCTTAAGCTAAAGTTTTTATAAGGATGGACATGGGAATATCCTACACCTATTTCACCTGATTCTCCCATACGTGCTGAGGGCATATTAAAATAACCGCCCTGCTGATAAAAATCATAGGTAACAGGCATCTTTTCAGAAAGCTTACGGTTAACATATTCAATAACGATAAGATCGTTAAAAAGCCTCTCAGCTTGATCTTCAGCACTCATGTAGATGGGCCCTCCCCCTACAAAGGGGAGTACACATGCCGAAAAAAATATTAATCTGTAGAAAAAAGATGCTTTTGTCATGAGCCAAGTTAAGCTTTTATATTGAGAAAAAAGAATAATTCTTCATGACGGAAATTGCAAGAGGGAAAGCTGATCACTTTCCTCTCTAGCGTTGTTGCATAAATGGGAAAAAGAATCTGCAGTAAGTTGGCTCTTTAACGCTTAAAAGCTATAAAGTTTAGTCTGCTAGTTCATAAAACTTAAAGGCAGATAATGCAAAAAAGCTCACCTACCATGCAGCTAGCCCAAGTATAATGCAGCTTTAGTCAAGAGGGAGCATAACTTAACAATCCTAGGGATAGAGTTATTAAAGGAGAGCGGGAAAATAAAAGCCCAGCAAAGATAGGGCTTATCTTAATAACGCTATCCTATGCGCGTTGATGGATAATGCTGCTAGCATTTACTTCTTCCAAGTTCAACAAAAATTTTTATTGTTATTGATTGCTTTGCTACCCTAGTGGCTACCCATTCCTGGTTATATCCGTCTCTACAGGCGGGCTAAACTACTTGAGCAAAAACTTGAAGAAGTTAAGTGGCAAGCGTCCAAAAGAGATAACCTTCGATTCGCGTAGAGTAAAGGTTTAGGGCGGAGGGGAATGGAAAGTATACCAGCATGCCCACACTAAGCGGAGGACATGAAGTAAGACTCACCTAGCCGTCTGCTTAGAAACACATAAAATTATTTTTAAGTGACCTAATAAAAAAAGCAGTAAAGCCGATGAACTGATACCCAACATAGATGTATCACAGACTACCAAAAGGTATAAAAACCACTTACAGAGATCGCCGTTATAATAAATAAGCTTTCTACCGATCATTGTACATTCAGGCCATAGATGCCCAAGAGTCCTTCTTAGAAGAGGAAGAAGACTACAAAAAAGAGGCAAATCATCCTTTATGAGACGAGCTTATTAAACGTTTTATAAAAAAGCACCACATTATTTAAGCTTTAAACAAAAATATATTGACTTAAAAAATAAAAAACAAAAATAATAATCAGATTAATTAAAAAGCAACAACAGATTTTTACCTGCACATGTTGGCAACCATACAAATAGGCTTATTATTTTCCCTTACTAAATTTACTGTTATCTCTATAAGACAGCTGCCCGATGAGCTGCTATTGCCTATCTTTGCTACAAGCTTTCCACCTCGTGGAAGTTGAACTAACATGCCATCAATGGAAAAATTTGGCCCATGACGAGACTTTATGGAAGAATCTTTATCAAAAGCATTTTGAAATATATGGGCCCGATGAGGGACCTTTCAAAGAAAGCTATTTTGCAGCTCATCGAGTAAAGCGTGAACATGAAAAATTAATGGCATTTTTAGGGTCTATAAAACATGTGCATAACCTTGAATTAGCAAAATGTATAGGTCTGCCATGACATCTGTAAAATGCATGAGGAAAATAATAAATTCTTAATCTTACCTTCAAAAGCAAATCACGGTGCAAAGGCAGTGAAGTAAAGTTTGTCGCTGGTAATATTTTAGTAAGCCGTCACGAGAGTTGGCAGTGCTTAATAGTTTAATGCTAAGGCAATAATGTAAATTAATAAGTGCAGTAAATAAAAAAACAGCTATTTACAAGCATTTTTGGCTTTATAGATACCCGCAGAATCACATCTAGAGCTAGGTATACCCCTTGGCCGCTTACATACTTTATACAAAACGTTCTTTAAACATGATAATTAAGGAGATAAGATGGTAAATATCTTGGCAAATGCTGATAATCATAAAGATGGGACGGCTATTTCCCCCAATGATTCTACTGTTACATCTATAAAACAGCTGCCCGATGAGCTGCTAGTGCATATTTTTTCTTTTCTACAAGCTCTCGACCTTTTAGAAGTTGAACTAACATGCCATCGATGGAAAAATTTGGCCGAGGACAAGACCTTATGGAAAAACCTATATCAAAAGCATCTTAAAATATATTGGCGTGAGGGGAAATCTAACAAGAAAAGTTATTTTATCACCCTTCACGGAGAGCGTGAATATGAAAAAACAATGGCATTTTTAGGGTCTTTAAAAAAGGTGGAGAGAAATTTTGAGTTAGCAAAATATATAGGTCTGCCATGAAACCTGTAAAATACATGAGGAGAATAATAAATTCTTAATCTTACCTTCAAAAATACATCAATTAGCAAAGGCAGTGAAGTAAAGTTTGTCGCTGCTAATAATTTAGTAAGCGGTCACGCAGGTTAACATTTCTTAATTATCTGATGATAAAACAATAACGTAGATTAATAAGTGCAGGAGATAGAAAAAACAGCTATTTGCAGGCAATTTTGACTTTACAGATGCCCGCAGGCTCACATCTAAAGCTAGGTATGCCCCTTGACCGCTTACATACTTTATACAAAATGTCCTGCGTACACGCTAATTAAGGAGAGAAAATGGTAAATACATTGACAAATGCCGATAACCATAAAGATGGGACGACTATTTCCCCCAATGATTCTACTGTTACATCTATAAAACAACTGCCCGATGAGCTGCTAGTGCATATTTTTTCTTTCTTGCAAGCTTTCGACCTTTTAGAAGTTGAGCTGACATGCCATCAATGGAAAAATTTGGCCAACGACGAGACTTTATGGAAGGATCTTTGTCGAAAGCATTTTGAAAAATGCTGGGTTGATGAGAAGCCTTACAAAGAGAGCTATTTTGCAGCCCATCGAACAAAGCGCAGATATGAAAAAACAATGGCATTTTTAGGGTCTTTAAAAAAGGTGGAGAGAAACTTTGAGCTAGGAATATATATGGGTATAGGTCTGCCGTGAGACCTGTAAAACATATGATCAGAATAATAAATTTTTAACCTTATTTTCGAAAGCAAATCAACCTACAAACAAGAGTAAAGCGGAGTTTGCAACAGCTAATAGTTTACACAAAACGTTCTTTAAACATGATAATCAAAGAGAAAAGATGGTAAATACATTGACGAATGCTGATATCAATAAAAATGGGACGACTATTTCCCCCAATGATTCTACTGTTACATCTATAAAACAGCTGCCCGATGAGCTGCTATTGCATATTTTTTCTTTTTTGCAAGCTTTCGACCTCTTAGAAGTTGAACTGGCATGCCATCAATGGAAAAATTTGGCCGAGGACAAGACCTTATGGAAAAACCTATACCCAAAGCATCTTAAAATATATTGGCATGAGGGGTGGGAATCTAACAAAAAAAGTTATTTTATCACCCTTCACGGAGAGCGTGAAGATGAAAAAATAATGGCATTCTTAGGGTCTATAAAACATGTGCATAACCTTGAATTAGCAAAATATATAGGTCTGCCATGAAATCTGTAAAACCGATGATGAGAATAATAAATTCTTAATCTTATCTCTGAAAGCAAATCAACCTACAAGCAAGACTAAAGCGGAGTTTGCAACCGCTAATAGTTTATACAAAATGTTCTTTAAACATGATAATCAAGGAGAGAAAATGGTAAATACATTGACAAATGCTGATAACCATAAAAATGGGACGACTATTTCCCCCAATGATTCTACTGTTACATCTATAAAACAGCTGCCCGATGAGCTGCTACTGCATATTTTTTCTTTTTTGCAAGCTTTCGACCTCTTAGAAGTTGAACTGACATGCCATCGATGGAAAAATTTGGCCGAGGACGAGACTTTATGGAAGGAGCTGGGTCGAAAGCATTTCGAAAAATATTGGGTTGATGAGAAGCCTTACAAAGAGAGCTATTTTGTAGCTCATCGAGTAAAGCGCAGATATGAAAAAACAATGACATTTTTAGGGTCCTTAAAACAGGTGGAGCGAAATTTTGAGTTAGCAAAATATATAGGTCTGCCATGAAACCTGTAAAATACATGAAGAGAATAATATATTCTTAATTTTACCTTCAAAAGCAAATCACGCTGCAAAGGCAGTGAAGCAGAGTTTGCCGTTAGTAATAATTTAGTAAGCGATCACGAGTATTAGCATTGCTTAATTTTTTGATGCTAAGGCAATAACGTAAAGCAATAAGTGCGGTAAATAGAAAAAACAGCTATTTGCAAGCATTTTTGACTTTACAGATGCCCGCAGGCTCACATCTAAAGCTAGGCATACCCCTTGACCGCTTACATACTTTATACAAAATGTCCTGCGAACACGCTAATTAAGGAGATAAGAGGGTAAATACATTGGCAAATGCTGATAACCATAAAAATGGGACGGCTATTTCCCCCAATGATTCTACTGTTACATCTATAAAACAGCTGCCCGATGAGCTGCTATTGCATATTTTTTCTTTTATGCAAGCTTTCTGCCTTCTTGAGCTTGAACTAACATGCCATCAATGGAAAATTTAGCCAAAGGCAAGGCCTTAGGGCAAAACCTATATTAAAGACATTTTGAAATATATTAACCCGATAAGGGACCTTAAGAAAAAAGCTATTTTGCAACCTGCCGATTAAGTCGCCGTATCTTGAATAGTTGAGAGAAAGCATTCTATGATAAAAATTTTTGAAAAAGACACAAAATAGTTTATACTTCATCTTCCATTTTACTTTTTCCATATTCTGCAGCATTCAAGCTTTCCTTTTTCAAAAAAATTATCTAGATAGAGTCTAAACAAGTAAGACAAAAATGTTATCAAAAGTTTACCTTAATTCCTTCTCCGCTCTTAAAGAGCTTGGCTTTATTTCAATTCAAGCAATCTGTTTATAGTAACTGTTAAAAGTTTAGCCAACATGGTGTCATCTTCCATAGCGATAAAATTTTTCCTTTCTATCTCTCCCCATATTGCATCAAAACTTCCTTTAAATTGTAAAGCTAGATATTCTCTGTTACCTACTGCTTGTATACGCTCAATATTTATGCTAAGTGCTTGATAGATGGCATCTTGGCCGCTTTCTGCTGAAGCTTTGCTAGCTTGTATCTCTTCTTTCTGAGATTCATCGGGCTCTGCAGCAGCTATCGAAGAACTAGAGGCATGAGAAATAATCTCTGTGGGGGAGAGATCTTCTGTTTTATTGCTCGCTTGCGATTCCCCCTTATCAGCATCGGGCGGTACAGAATCATTCAGCCATTCAGGAGGAACAGGTTGAGTCTGAATGTGCTCTTCTGTTTCAGTAAAAGTATTTAATGAAGGTGCATCCAGGATTATATAGGGAGTTTCGGGTTGTGATAAGCTTTCCTTCACCATTTGAATGCCCTCTTTGATAAAAACCTTTTCTGTTTCGGAAAAAGTATCATAGTCAAAAAGATGGCTCTTTCCTGCAATGACTATAATTTTGTCAGCAGAGCTTAAACTTTGCTGAATATTTTCTACCATTCCCCTATTACGCTCAGGAATCGGTTGTATCGTTATTTTTCTTAGCATTTCGTGAAACGTTTTTACATATAACTTTAAAGAGTATAAGAAGCTTAAGGATGCTTCCTTTTGATTGATATGAGATTGAAGTTCTTGTAAATGACTTTTTAAGTCATCTAAATAGCTTTCTACACTTGAACGTAATGATGAATGGTTATTATCTTCTATCCATTCAGGTATCAGTACAGAGGTTGATCTACGCAACATACCTTCTATTTCTCTCCTGTTGCTTGTAGAAGAATCAGATAAATAGACCATAAAGGCATGGCACAAACTTATATGAAAAGGGCTAGCAACCTTATTATAGAAAGACTCTATTAGTGCTTTTGATGCATCTGTATCCCACGATGAGATGTGGATATGCTCCCGAAAAGCACTAGTTAATGAGGCTATGTACTCTGCTCTTTTGTTTATATCTCCTTCTACTAAAAGCTTAACCTTACCCTTATTTTCGCTTAAATATTGAGAAGCTACCGCATTTACAAGCTTACCTATCTGTTCCGTTGCTTGCCCATGAATTTCGCCAATCATGATGACTTTAGCCTCCATAACTTGAGCCGGGAGAGAGCCTGAGGCCTGGCTTTCCTCCGAAAGATTACTTGCTACAGCAGTAAAATTGAGTAAGTGATTGGTTAAATCGTTTCTTGAATTGAAAGAAAGATCTGGTTCCATAATGTTATTCTCCTTGAATGAACATGAATTTAAAGCAGTACCTTTCTTGCAATTCCTATGCCAAGATGGGAAAAACAGCTTGTTTGTTACAAGCAAGAGAAAAAGATAGGGAAGGACGGAAAGATGCTGAGGGATAAATTGCTGAAATGTTAGCGAATTAAGCCACCCTCTTAGCTCTAGTCTTAAGGTTGTCACATTTAGAAAAGCGATACGCTTATAAAGAACTCTTACTTAGACTGATAAAAAGCTTTAAGTGAACATAGGCAATCAATGAATGAGGAAAAGAAAAATCTATTCTTTCTAGCCTATTTTTCTTAGTGATTTTTTAGACGGTCGAATGATAAAAATACGGAAATTAAATTTAAGGAATGTTTTTTATGTTTTTGAAAGTTAGAAGATTAAGGTTAAGTATGGAATGCACGATTTCGTGTTAAAGAAAAACAATTTTGGCTTTAAAAATTATAAGGAAGGGAGTAAAAGCTTGTGTCATTAGAAAGCCCGTTTGACCTATTACCTCACCCCCCCGGCTCAACTCTTTAAAAACAGATCTAGATACTTAAGACTTAAGCTGTAGAGGAAGAAATTGGATTATGAAGGAACATGGCTATCCAGCCCCCTAACAACTTTATAATAATTTTTTAAAGAGAGCGTTTACCTTCTATTTCCGTTGCTTTTTTGCTGCCAAATGACACTACTGATTTAAGTTGAAGATAAACGAAAGAACGCTACCACCCTCCTGACCTGTCAATTAAAATAATAAGAAGGTAATAGCTTAATAAGATAAAGCAAAAAGGTTGAGAAGCATGAAGGGCATATTTGTGTAGACACTTCAAAGGTATCTATAAACACGCCATCTAAGAGCTGACACTAAAAAAGGATGCCGAAAGTTTAATAACACGGGTAGAAAAATGCCTAAACCTATTTTCAGTCCTTACAAAGATCTGCAAGCATATAAATTGTAGCTTTTAGGCAGTTTTACGTTAAGCTAAAACCTCGCTTGCATAGCGTTTTAAGCCCTGATCTATAATTTCTCCCATTTCTATTTTAGAAGGATCTACAAAGGATGGTAAAGCAAAATCCTCTCCACAGACCTCCAACAACCCTAAAGATTCTGCTAATTCATAATCCTCTGCCATGACTGCCTTTACTAATAGCATAGTGGGTATAGCTAAAGGTTGAACTTGGTCATAAAGAGTAGAATCAATGAAAGCGCGCTGCTCGCCGTGTTGATTGGTTGTAAAGCTATAGTCTTTCTTAAATCTAGCTAAATGCCCGGAAAGATAACCTTTGCTAAAAGAATATTTATTTATCCCTAATCTAAAAAAATGAAGAAACTCTCGCGAGTTATTTTCCGGAAAGACACAGCAGGTATAATCTTCGCTGCCTAAAAAACCGGTTTCTTCTACCTTGCGTCCTGTTAAAGGATCTCCTGAAATCAAACGTTGGCAGCCTGGTTGTAGGCGTCCGGCTAACAAAGAAGCAATGGGATAGCCTGTTTGCACTTTAAAGTATCCTGTGCGATCAGGTAGAACACCGGGCCCAGCTATACTGATGATACGTTCGATATGATAACGACCATGGGCTAAAAAATATCCTAAGGCTACCACCTGCTGGGCATTAACTACCCATACAATATCATCGGCCCTTTTAATAGGATCTAACGCTTGGATATGTACCGACACATTGCCAATAGGGTGAGGCCCTTCAGCCGTATGTTGCTGAACATTTTGTGCTTCTATAAAAGCTTTACATGTAGAGCCTGCGCGATAAATTAAGTGGACTGTACCGGTAGTTAACTTTGCAAGGGCATTTAGGCCTAGCTGAAATTCATCTTTATAGCCTTGCACCTGCATTTCAGCCGGCGGATTATAAGGAGCCGACTCAATTGCTTTGACAAAGATAGAGCGCGGAGCCTTATGAGGATTGGCTAAATTATTAAAAGGCCTAACACGAATACTAGAAAAAAAACCTTTTTCTTTCATTAACTCTATAAGATTTTCTCTAGACATTGCTTCAAGAGGTTTAACAGGACGCTCGGCAAAAGGTTCGTCTTCACTTACAGTAATTATAATCTCTTGTAAGCTCCTTTTATACCCCCGTCTTATTTCTTTAATAACTCCTGAAGCAAGGGCAACAAACATTCTCCCAGGACATCCCTTATCTTCTACAAGAGGCTGCCCTATTTTGACAGCTTCATCTTGTTTAATAAGAAGCTTAAATTTCAGGTCAGCAAAAGGTTTTAAATCCAAAGAAACTGTAGAGGGAGCATCCAAAGAAATTACTTGGCTTGCAGAGGATAAAGAATGCGCATGCTCGTTAGGTTTCCCACTTAGAGGGATATCTAAGCCTCTTGTTATTTTTATATATGCCATGAATGGATGCCTCAAAAAAATATAGCAAATTAATGGGGAAATTACTGAAAAGAATAGTTTTTAGCAAGCATTCAAGAAAGCTTAAGAGAATTTTTTAAGGTTAAACAAAACTTTATCTCTTGTCACGCTCACCTTATTGATCCCTTATTTGCCCTTTACTTTTAATTTAAAAGCAAAAGCTACATGCAGCTCGCTACTCTTTTTAATAAACTTTTAGCGCGAACTTTAGCCAATTGGGGAAAAACAAAAACCTAAAAACTCATAAAAATTTATTCTTTTTGAAAGTTAAATCATGAGTTATAGGTTTAGTAGGTAATGTGTAGGCTAAAAAATTTATGCGCTACTAGGGCTAAAAAGATATTTTATAATGACCGCTAATAGGGCCCCTACAAAAATCCCTGGAGCAGAAATAAATAGGGCAATAGCCACAACTCCTAGCACAATTCCCCTCACGATTCCTTGCTCATCAATAAACTCATTAAAGTGGCTAAAAAGATCTTGAATTTCTACAGAATAATAAAGTCCCGAAATAATCCCTATCAGCATCCCTCCTGAAAATTGCTCAAAAAACAAGAGAATAATGCCTAAAATCATAATAATATAAGCAATGGAATCTTTCGTGTTAGTCTTAGCAAAATCGATCAAACCATGTATTTTCTTCTCTCCCTTCTTAGGATGCTCTGTCTCTACTTCACGGATACTCTCTTGAGATGGATCTTTACTCTCTTCGCCAGCGTTCATTTAACCCCCTTATCGGTAGTATTATTACTTGTTTGTCAATATAGATCAGGTTTCAAGAAATATTCAATAAAATAATTGATAAAAGAAAGTAAATTAACCTTTACAATAGGCATGCTTCAAGTCAAATCTTCCTAAGCTCCTAATTGTAAATAGGCTAAAATCTATCTACTAATTTTTATTTCTCTATCCCCTACTAGGAAATTCTTAAACAATATAAAGGAGATATTTAAGGCTTTTCATTAAAATTTTCTATAAAGCTTTCTTTCACTCATATAACCCACTAAATTTCATAAATCTAATAAAATTTCTCCATCAAAATGAGGGGGATCCGTTATAATTCTTCCTTGGTAACTATAAAGTGTGATATGGAAAAAAAATGGCTTTTTGGCGTTAATTTAGCAATGACTTTTACAGTTATAGCACTCTTGATAAGTGCTTTAGCTTATCGCTGGACTCGTCCTCTTGAAATTCCAGTCAACACGCTTACTGATATAAAAAGAAACTTACCCAGAAGCTGCTACAGTCAAACACAAGAGGCTTACGATGCAATCAGGCATTCCATTCTCCAGCTAAAACACTTTCCTATTACCCTGCAGTTACCCGATCTACGCAAACATCTAATTTACTACGGCACAAATGATCGACCCGATGCAAAAGAAGCTCTCCCTTTGCTTCATTTTGCTTTTAATGGAAACCCTTCGGTTTCCTCAATTTCCCCGGCAGAGAAAATGTATATTTCTTATAATCGCCAGGCAAATCCTTCGCAATACGTGTTCAATCCCGACAATCTCCCAACCCCTCTTTGGCTTCAAGCTACAGCAAACGATCAAGACGCTAGCATAAAAGTCAATATGATAGATGATAAAGGTCAGATCATTCAAGAACCTTGCTCTTACGCTGAGTTTACTTTGCCTAAAAAAGAATATGTGCGTACGCATGTTCCCTGGGAAATAGGAAAGTGGCGTGTTGACGGTAGCTTATTAGCCCGCCAAAAAGCACGATGGTATGGTACAGATCGTTTTTTAGAAGATCATGGAGGTAGCGAGCATAGCCTAAATATGGGTAAACAAAGGCTTGATTTTGGCGAAGGCGAAGGGGTTTATTCACTTTTTGTTGGCTTAGGGGATACATTGATATGGAAAGAGGAGCAATGGAAACTTGTCAAGCCAGGTATGGATTCTTTAGGTTACCCGTTATTAATTATCAAAAAAATTGATGATCGTTTGATGCAACTAGAGCTTTGGGATATAGAGGGGCGTTCCAAGATAGCTCTTAATCTTCTAAAATCTTCTGAACCTTGGATGCCTCAGAATGCCTTACAAAATTTTAAATTTTTAGGATCCCATACCCATTCTCAATTTGTTTTTGAGATTAGTAAGAAAAGAATATTATTAAAGCCTAAAGATTGGTTAATCTTAACCAGTAGCGGATGGAAAAAATTAAGTAAGCCTCAAGAGGTTGATGACTATGTCTCCCGCAAATTGGTGGGCATATTATTCATATTTGGGGGTATCGAACGTAAAAATGAGCAACAATTGTTAGTAGGTACTCTTTATAATTCGTCGCGTTCGGAAGCTAAACCCTTAGAGCTTCCTATTACTTCTGCATTTTTAGGTAGAAGAAAAGCAGAAGGAAAGGAAAAAGATCTACCCTCCAATAACTCTTTGCCGCCAACCTCTTCCCCTGCGGATCTAAATGCTCCCCCACCTCTCCCTATAATATCTAAAAGATTTGAAACTGAAAAAACTCTGGAACCCTTGAATAGCTTATGAAAACAACTAAAAATTTCTTTTGCTTTTCTCTATTAAGCATTTTTATTTTCTTAACAAGGGTATTATCACCTTTATGGGGGCAAACAATTGCTGAGAAAAAAGCTAGTTTTACGCAAAACAGTAATGATCTCCATCCAGAGATGCAAGAATATTTAAGGGAGATCAATCATGAGCTAAAAGAGCAACAAAGCCAGCTACGCGATTTATATGCAGAAGTGGAAAAGCTCTACAGCATGAATGCTCCTGAAGAAGCTTACCACAAGCTTTTAACTCAAATTAACACCTTACGTAAAAGCATTCAAGATGCCCAAAAAGGGTGGCAGCAACTGTCGGCTGAAATGGCGGCTACAGAAGGTTACTCTTTATGGCATCAACCTGACACTAATATTGGGCAACTTGTTATCGACTATGGTTCTCAAAATTATGTTTATTTGCTTTCTCCTGAGATTGCAACAGTAAAATTAAGTGTGGATTCTAATCTCCCTATTCCCCGGGCCTCGTGGGATGAAATGTTGGAATTAATTCTTGTACAAAACGGCATAGGTTTTAAACAGTTAAATGCTTACCTGCGCCAACTCTATTTTCTTAAGCAAGATAGATCGAATTTAAAGATGATTACTAATAAGCGAGAAGAGTTAGACCTTCTACCTGCAGAAGCACGTGTTCTTTTTATGCTTTCCCCTGAAGCTGCCGAAATCAAACGTGTTTGGCATTTTTTAGATAAATTTATCAACCCTACCACTACCGTTCTTCAGTTGATTGGTCGAGACATTTTAGTGGTAGCACCTAAGATAGACCTTCAAGAACTGCTCAAGCTCTATGACTTTATCTCTGCCAACCGGGGAGATAAAGAATATAAACTCATCCCTTTAAAACGTATTGCGGCGGAAGAGATGAGTAAAGTTCTCTCCGCTGTTTTCGAGCAACTCTCGGGAACCTCTCCTTCCCTGGGAAAAATTTCTGAAAGAAATGAAAAAACATCTGCTCACTTAGATCTTGCACGCGTAGCCAACAACTTTTCTTCCGAAAATAACAGCTCGACTGTAGAAGCTAACAGCCTGCGTATTATTCCTCTTAGCAACTTGACTCCCGCTCTTTTTCTTTATGGAACCAACGAAGAGATTAAAAGAGCGGAAAAAATTATTTGCGAAGTAGAAAGCCACATGGGAGGAGTTAGCGAAAAAGTCATCCATTGGTATACCACACGCCACTCTGATCCTCTTAAATTAGCCGATATTCTTCTCAAAGTCTATGCTCTGATGGTTCAGCAACGTCCAGGCATGCGCACTGATAATCAAGCTTTCTCTGAATCATCTTCTCCTGAGCTTGCTGCCTCCTCGAATGGGAAAAAAGAATTAAATAACGGCTCTCCTTTCAATGCTTTTGAGGGAGGTTACTATTTAAACGATCGTTATATCGTTAATCCAGATCCTTACGAAGAAAACAACCGTGCTATCGATCCTAATGGGGGCCGTACCAACTTTATAGTGGACCCAAAAACAGGAGCCATTGTCATGGTGGTAGAAGCTGAGCTTCTTCCCAAGCTTAAGGAATTAATTAGAAAATTAGATATTCCTAAAAAAATGGTACAGATCGAGATTCTTCTTTTTGAAAAAAGGATTAGCAACCAGGATAATATTGGCTTAAATTTATTAAAGATTGGCTCGGATGCTTTAAATGCCCATGCAACCGGCTTAGACTATAATGTTAACTTTTTCCAACCTCTCGTTAATAAAATCCTGCCTGATAATAGGGGCATTACCACCTTTTTTATGAATCGAAAAAAATCAAGTAGGATTCCTGCATATGATGCAGTGTATCAATTTTTAATTTCACAAGAAGATATTTCTATCAACGCCAGCCCCTCAGTATTGACTTTAAATCAAACGCAGGCCCACATCGCTATCGAAGATGAGATCACTGTTAATACAGGGGTGATCATTACCCCTGTAACTAATACCACTGCCCTTAACAACACCTTCGCTCGTGCACGGTACGGGATTAGAATTGACATCACTCCTATCATCCATACGAGCCACGAAGGGTTAGGGGGAGAGCCTAATAGCAATTTTGACGATCATGAGGAGGAAGGCGATTCTATTACACTCCAAACAGATCTGGTCTTTGAAACAATTAATGGTGGCCTTAATCCCTCACAGCCTGATGTAACTAGGCGAGTGATTAACAATGAAGTCCGCATCCCTGACGGCCAAACCGTTATTTTAGGGGGGTTAAGAAGAAAAATTACCGATGATGCTAAAGATTCTATCCCTTTTTTAGGAGAAATTCCTGGCCTGGGCAAGCTTTTTAGCTCGACTGCAATGACGGATAATAGTGTAGAGATGTTTATCTGTATTACTCCCAAAATTGTTGCTGACCCCAAAGAAGATCTTGAGCTTTATCGCTATAGAGAGCTTACACGCCGTCCAGGAGATATTCCTTCTTTCTTGTATGCCCTTGAAGAAGCAAAGAATGCGGAAAAAGATCGCTTATTACGGGGCACGGTACAGCTTCTCTTTGGAAGAGAACAAGAGCGCTGCGAGCCTTTACCTTTGGGAGAATATGACGGAAGATAAATATATAACCTCAGGCTCACTGCATTCAAAAAAAGAATCGCCCAAGCAAAATGATGACCATAATCGCCATCTTGCTCTTCAATTCGGCATGGTTATTTATAATGATCTTTCCTCCTTCCGTATCTCTAAAGAACTAATAAAAAAAACCCCCTACACTTTTGCTAAGAAAAATTTTATCCTTCCTCTTCAAGAAGATAAAGAGACGGTGTTAGTCGTTATAGCGGATCCCTTACATCTTGAAGCTTTAGAAGAATTGCGTCTTATCCTTAACAAGACAATTAAAGCCGCTTATTGCCCTAAAGATGTGATCCTTGCTTCGATCAATGATTGCTATAATTTAGAACATGGTGAAGCTTCGGAAATGCTCGCTCACCTCACGCGCGGTGATGAACGGGTAGAAGCTGAAATTGAAATATATGACCTTTTAGACAATAGCCAGCATCAAGCCCCTATCGTTAAAGTTATCAACTTAATTTTAACAGAAGCTATCCAACAAGGCGCCTCCGATATCCATTTTGAGCCTTCTGAAAATGGTTTACGCGTAAGATATCGTATCGATGGAGTCTTACAAGCTCGTCATAGTCCTGCTCCTGATCAACAAGCTCAGTTGCTCACCCGTATAAAGGTGATGTCTAGGCTCGACATTGCTGAGCATAGGCTTCCTCAGGATGGACGCCTCAAGCTAAAGATGGGACGCCGTGAGATTGACTTTCGCGTCAGCACAGTTCCTGTATCTGGAGGAGAGCGTATTGTCATGCGTATTCTTGATAAAGGTAATGTCATTTTAGGGCTAGATAAAATTGGCATGCCCCCTAATTGTTATAAGGACTTTAAAAAATTAATTGCCGTTCCTGAAGGCATTATTCTTGTGACTGGACCTACCGGAAGTGGTAAAACCACGACATTATATAGCGCTATTTGTGAGATGTATAATGATGAAACCAATATCATGACGATTGAAGATCCTGTAGAGTATAATTTGAAAGGGATCGCACAAATAGGAGTCCATCCAAAAATCAAGTTAGATTTTGCCACAGGCTTACGGCATATCTTAAGGCAAGATCCAGACATCATCATGATTGGCGAAATCCGCGATAAAGAAACCGCAGAGATTGCTATTCAAGCTTCTCTTACCGGCCATCTTGTATTGAGTACTCTTCATACCAATGACGCTCCCTCTGCCATCACCCGTCTTGTGGATATGGGCATAGAGCCCTACTTACTCTCCTCTTGTATTATTGGCGTACTAGCCCAACGTCTTGTACGCAAAATATGCTCCCATTGCAAAACTTTTTATACTCCTACAGACCAAGAAATACAAAATATAGGCTTAAAAAGAGAAAATTTATCGGAAGGGCATCTTTTCCATGGTACAGGCTGCCAGGCATGCTATGGTTCAGGATATAAAGGACGCCATGGTATTTATGAATTAATGCTTGTTAACCATGCCGTCAAGCAGCAAATCGTTAAAAGCCCTGACGCGGTAGAACTCCGAAGAGTGGCTTTGCATGCAGGCATGATGAGTCTATTAAGTCATGGCAGCATGCTAACTAAACAAGGGATTACCACTGTCGCTGAAGTTTTACGTACCACCCGTGGCATTGAGGAGGGCTAACTTTATGCCCTTATATAGTTATGAAGCCCTTGACTCGTTGGGTAAAAAACGCGCCGGATTGATTGAAGCGCAAACTGAAAAAGAAGCTAAGGAAAAGCTGCGCAGCCAAGGCACCATGTTAAAAAAGCTTGCCTTGCGTACAACCATTTCTAAAAAGCAAAACCTTAAAGGTGACACTCTTTTAGCTTTTACTTTACAGCTCTCTCAATTAGTCAGTGCAGGAGTCCCTCTCTATGAAAGCTTATTAGCCTTAGAAGAGCAATACCGTACAGATTCCTGCCATCGTGTAGTTTTAAGCCTTTGCGAACAGATCAAAGCTGGTCAATCGCTCTCACAAAGCATGGGTAACTTCCCTGATAGCTTTGATAAACTTTATTGTTCCATGATCACGGCAGGAGAAGCTGTAGGAGCTTTAGATATAGTCCTGGACAAACTTAGTCAATTATTGCAAAAGCAAAATAAATTAAAAAAGCAAATCATTACCGCGATGGTCTACCCTGCTATCCTTGCTGCATTTTCATTTTTAATCATTCTTATGCTGCTAGGGTTTGTTGTTCCTTCAATTGAGGGTATCTTTGTCGATCGCCAATTAAATGGCTTTACAGAATTTGTATTGGGAATGAGCCGAGGGTTCAGAAGTTACTGGTGGGTTGCCCTACCTTCAGCCCTAGCGGGGATTATCTATCTTGTTCACTTCTTACGTAGCCTCCAGGGTAGACTCTGGCTTGAACGCAACATGATCAAAGTTCCCTTGCTTAAAACACTTATCATTCAAACTTGTGTAGCGCGCTTTTGCCGCACGATGGGAACTCTGCAGCAAGGAGGACTGCCCGTCATCAACTCTTTGCGCATTTCGCGTGAAGTGATGCATAATATTGTGCTAGAAGAAGAGGTAAAAAAGGCAGAAGGAAAGATTATTGAAGGAAGTTCTCTGAGTGCTGAACTGATGCATTCTCGTTACATTCCTAAGCTAGTTCCTCGCATGCTAGCAGTAGGTGAAGAATCAGGCAATGCGATTGCCATGTTTAATAAGGTGGCAGATATATACGAAAATGAGATAGAAAAGTCATTAGAGCGGGTAATGGCGCTTGCACAACCTGTAATATTAATTGTGATGGGAACCATTATTGGCGTCGTGCTATTAGCTATTTTGCTTCCCTTGACAGACGTAAGTTCATTGACTATGTAATTGCATTCTAAGGAGGTTTCATGAAATTCCATGTGTTAAAAAAAAGATATATTACTCTAATCGAAATTATGATTGTGATGTTTTTGATTGCCTTAATAGCGGGGGTCATTACTTACAACTACCGAGGGAGCTTAGATGAGGGCAAAGCTTTTAAAACGCGAGCAGCAATGGACAAAATCGAAACAATTTTAAATTTGAGTGCCGCTGAAGATCCTGCTTTGTTAGATCACTTAGATTCTGAATGGAAGAAAGTAATCATTGCCTCTCCTTTAGTGAAAAACCCTGATGATCTGATTAAAGATGGCTGGGGGCACGAATTTAGAGTCACTTCTGAAAATAATGCTATCCATGTCTCCTCGGATAAATATAATGAATATAAAAGAAGCCATGCGACCCTATTCAAAAAGTAAGCGAGTCAAAAAGCGTTTCATTACCCTTTTAGAGCTGCTAATGGTAATGGCAATCTTGGCGCTCACCTTGGGAGTAATAGGCTTTAATGTTCATAAAGCTTTACGTGAACAGCGCTTTAAGACCGAAACAGACTTAGTCGTAGATTACTTAAGGCTGGCTCAAAACTTAATGTTGATCATGAATGCTGATGTGCATGTTATCTTTGAGAGCGCTCAGCATAGCCAAGCTAACCTCATGCGCCTTAAAGTAGAGGGTAATCTAGATGATAAGTTATTAGAGCTTGTGACAAATAAAGAAAAACCCTTGCACTACATTCAGCTGATTGAGTTTTATGATGAAAATAGAACCCATCATGAATCCAGTAAAATAGATGTTAGGTTTTTTTCCAAGGGCTCAGTCATGAGTAAAGGAGTGATGCGACTGGCCACGCATGCACAAAGCAACACATCAGGTACACTGGAAAGGTTTATCTACTTGCCTGGTTATCCTCAGCCAATCGTTAGTGCTCTTACTAACAGCCCCGACTTCACCTCTAAGGAAAAGCAAAATGCCGATTTTGAAATAAAACTCATCAATGCTACGGTGCAAGAAATTCAAGAGAAAAGATTAGCTAAAAGTAATAACTTATGATTCCCGTTAGGTCTGCAGAAAGTATTCTAATAACCTTCATCGTTTGATAGGATGAAGGCAAATTCAATACACGGGGAAGATAGCCTAAAAATTATTCTAGTACATTGAGTAATACGGTTTAAAAAAACTCCGTCTACATATCCAATCCTCTAAAAGCTGTCTTTTTACTTAACACAAGGGATTTTATAAAGTACGGGGCTGCATAAGAAGTAGCTCAAAAAGGTATAACAAGATCTTATAGGATAATTTTTAAAGCTAATCAGATGGCGTCCCCTAGGGC